>NZ_CAUQCJ010000001.1:0-135942 GCF_963516515.1 uncultured Streptococcus sp.
GACCAACGGACCAGAGTTGTTATTTTCAACTCTTACTATTATACCGACTTTTTCAAACTTGTCAACTACTTTTTTTATCTTTTTTAAGTTAAGTAAAAAGAGCCAGAATTATACTGACTCTTCTAATGATTATTAAACTTAGAAGCACGTTCTTCTCCCCACCAATAGGGGATTAGTTCTACGACTTTCACTGTCTTTCTTGTACCGTAGTCCATCATGAATTCTGCATCTTTATTTTCAGCGTTCAACTCTAAAAGAAATTCTCTGCAAGCTCCACAGGGCATTCCTGAACTTCCACCATAAGGAGGTTTGTCTCGAAAGGCTAAGACTTTTTTAACCTTAGTTTGCCCTGAAAATTGGTACATATTAAAGAGTGCTGCTCGCTCTGCGCAGAGATGGAAAACACCACAGGTTCCCTCCATACAGAATCCTGTAAATATTTGTCCATCTTCTGCTTCTACTGCGGCTACGACATGGTTAGCGTAAACAAAATCAGATACTTCATGTGGATCGTATAGTTTCCGTGCTTCTTCGTACATCTTTTCCCAGATGTCCATTATTGCATCCTTCTTATTTAGAGATTTCTTTTAACATATTTTCAATATGCTGGATTGATTTTTCACGGCCTAACAAGAAGATAGTATCTGGCAATTCTGGCCCATGCATTTCACCTGAAACAGCAATACGAATTGGCATGAAAAGATTTTTTCCTTTAATACCTGTTTCTTTTTGAACAGCTTTGATTTGTGGGAAGATATTTTCTGTTACAAATTCATCATCTGTCATCGCTTCAAGTTTTGCTTTGAAGGCTTCAAGAACTGTTGGGACTGTTTCCCCCGCCATGACTTCGTGCTCTGCTTCTGTCAATTCTGGGAAATCTGAGAAGAAGAGATCTGTCAATGGGATAATCTCATCTACTGATTTCATTTGTGGCTTATAGAGTTCTACCAATTTTTCAGCCTTGTCAGTTAAACGGCCTGCTTCCTCTAAGAATGGTTTTGCCATTTCAAAGATAGTTTCTAGGTCTGCATTCTTGATATAATCATTGCTCATCCAGTCTAGTTTTTTCTGGTCAAAGGCTGCTGGAGACTTGCTGAGGCGGTTTTCATCGAAAAGTTTAATGAATTCTTCACGAGAGAAGATTTCATCTTCGCCACCTGGGTTCCAACCAAGAAGAGCAATAAAGTTAAAGACTGCTTCTGGTAAATAACCTTTTTTACGGTAGTCTTCGATAAACTGAAGGGTGTTGGTATCGCGCTTAGACAATTTTTTCCCGGTTTCAGAGTTGATAATCAAGGTCATGTGACCAAACTCTGGAGCTTCCCAACCAAGTGCTTCATAAACCATGAGCTGTTTTGGTGTATTAGCAATGTGGTCGTCTCCACGGATTACGTGAGAAATTTGCATATCATGGTCATCGATGACAACGGCAAAGTTGTAAGTTGGGTAGCCGTCTTTCTTTTGGATAACCCAGTCACCACCGATATTGCCACCTTCAAATTCGATATCGCCTTTAACCATATCATGCCACTTGTAGATACCTGACTCATTGACAGCCAAACGAACCGTTGGGATGATCCCTGCTGCTTCACGTTCTAAGATGTAAGCTGCTTTTTCCTCTTCACTCATACCAAGGTATTCATTGATGTAGCGTGGTGTTTCGCCAGCTGCTTCTTGGCGTTCGCGTTCAGCTGCCAACTCTTCTTCTGTAACATAAGATTTGTAGGCTTTTCCTTCAACTAGCAATTGGTCGATGTATTTTTGATACAAGTCCAAACGTTCAGACTGGCGGTAATTTTCATGTGTTTCTGGGCTTTCATCCCAATTCATTCCTAACCAACGAAGGTTTTCAAGTTGTGAACGTTCACCATCTTCGACATGGCGTTTACGGTCAGTATCTTCGATACGGATAATAAAAGTTCCACCGTGATGACGGGCATAAAGGTAGTTGAACAATGCTGTACGGGCATTTCCGATGTGTAGTAGTCCTGTTGGACTTGGTGCGTAACGTACGCGGATATCTTTTGACATAGTTTCTCCTATAAAGTCTCTAGGCGTCTGCCTTTTTGCTCTCTATATTATATCACAAGTCTTGGCTGAGTCCAATTTCTATGGATAAAGAGAGTAAAAAGAGTGGACAAACCACTCTTTTCTTCTATTATAGACGTGCGTTAAGTTCTTTGCTCAATTCTTCAAATCCTGGTTTTCCAAGAAGGGCGAACATGTTACGTTTGTAAGCTTCAACACCTGGTTGGTCAAATGGGTTGATAGCATTCAAGTAACCTGAAAGGGCGATAGCCAATTCGAAGAAGTAGATAGTGTAACCAAGAGTGAAGGCGTCTTGCTCTGGAAGAGTCACGTACATGTTTGGTACATCACCATCTGTGTGGGCAAGAAGAACACCGTCAGTCGCTTTTTTGTTTACAAAGTCAACGTCTTTTCCTTGAAGGTAACCAAGTCCGTCAAGGTCTTCATCCAAAGTAGGGATAATCACGTTTTTACGAGGTTTGTCAACACGAACAACTGTTTCAAACATGATACGAGTTCCTTCTTGGATAAATTGACCAAGTGAGTGCAAGTCAGTTGAGAAGTTGGCTGAAGTTGGGTAGATACCTTTTTGGTCTTTCCCTTCTGATTCACCAGCCAATTGTTTCCACCATTCTGAGAAGTATTGAAGTGATGGCTCGTAGTTTACCAAGATTTCAGTTGCATAGCCTTTACGGTAAAGGATGTTACGAACTGCTGCGTATTGGTAAGCTTCGTTTTCAGAGATTTTATCTGAAGTGTAATCTTTGCGAGCTGCGTTAGCACCTTCCATAAGGGCTTTGATGTCAGCTCCTGATGCTGCGATTGGAAGCAAACCAACAGCTGTCAATACTGAGAAGCGTCCACCGATATCATCTGGAACAACAAATGTTTCCCAACCGTTAGCGTCTGCTTCAACCTTAACAGCACCTTTTTGGCGGTCAGTTGTTGCATAGATACGTTTGTTGGCTTCTTCTTGTCCGTATTTCTTAACCAAAAGTTCTTTGAAGACACGGAAAGCAATCGCTGGTTCAGTTGTTGTACCTGATTTAGAAATCACGTTTACTGAGAAGTCTTTGTCTGCAACATACTCTACCAAGTCAGCAAGGTAAGTAGATGAGATTGAGTTTCCTGCGTAAAGGATTTGTGGAGCTTTGCGCTCTTCTTTTGTTTGCAAGTTTGCAAAGTGGTGATTCAAGAAGTCGATTGCCGCTTTAGCACCAAGGTAAGATCCACCGATACCAATCACAACCAAAACATCGCTGTCTGACTTGATTTGCTCAGCAGCTTTCAAGATGCGGTCAAATTCTTCGCGGTCGTAGTTTTCAGGAAGGTCCAACCATCCCAAAAAGTCGCTACCAGCACCAGTTCCTTTACGGATCAATTCATCTGCTGCTGTTACTTGTGATTGCATGTATTCCACTTCATGTGGGGCAACAAATTTGTCTAAAACTTTTGAATAATCAAATTTAATATGTGACATGTTATTCCTCCAATATTTCTTCTTTTATATCATAACGCTTACCTTCGTTTTTTTCAAGTTTTTTTGTCGAATTTCTCCAATTTTTATCAGAATTCAAACGTTTGCGTAAAATGTCATATTCCAAAAATTTTGAAAAAAATAAAGAACGACTAGATGTTCCAGTCGTTACAGTTCATTCAATAAATACTCAAATAATTCTAAATTGCCATCTTCTTCATTAACTAGAAACTCTGGATGCCACTGCAAACCGATAATACGGTGCTCGTCGATAGATTCAATCGCTTCGATGGTTTGGTCTCTGGGATCAATAGCAGTTACACGGAAATTAGGTGCCAAATCTTTGATACTCTGACGATGGACGGAGTTGACCTGACTTTCTTTTCCAAATAGCTTGGCCACCACGCTTCCTTCTACTGTCTCAATAGAGTGAGATGTTCCGAAAGGTAGTCCTTGCCAGTGACCTTCGATTTCTTGATTGAGGGTTCCCCCAAAGGCAACATTGACAAGTTGAACACCGCGACAGATTGCCATAATTGGTTTATTCTGACGGAGCGCTTCCTTCAAGAGTGCCAATTCAAATTCATCACGGACTAGATTGTAATCATCGCTCTCGATGGTCTTTTTCTCTCCATAAAACTGAGGATGGACATTTTGACCGCCTGTCAAAATAAGCTTGTCAATCATTTCCACATAATCGCGTACAACTGACTCATCACCAACAGGAATGACTAAAGGGAGACCACCGACTTGACGAATACTCTCTGCGAATCTACAAGATACAGATGAATGAATGTTTTTGCCTTCTGCGTCTACGGGACATAGATTTGCAGCAACTCCTACAACCGTTCTAGTCATGATGTCTCTCCTTTCGAATGTTAATACTCTTCGAAAATCTCTTCAAACCACGTCAGCGTCGCCTTACCGTAGGTATGGTTACTGACTTCGTCAGTTCTATCCACAACCTCAAAGCAGTGCTTTGAGCAACCTGCGGCTAGTTTCCTAGTTTGCTCTTTGATTTTCATTGAGTATAACGATAGTCCTATCATATCACTCAAAATGACTTTCGTCTAATATGTTTTTTTTAAGGCTGTGATAAAAATTTTTTATGGACAAGAAAAAGCTGCCCACATAGGACAACTTCTTTCTTATTCAAAGACAAATTGATTGTGATAGAGTTCTGAGTAGAATCCACCTAGTTTCAAGAGTTCATGGTGATTACCACGTTCAATGACTTCTCCATCTTTAAGGACAATAATCTGATCAGCATTGAGGATGGTCTTCAAACGGTGGGCAATGACGAAACTAGTTCTTCCTGCTACAACCGCCTCCATGGCATGCTGAATCTTGCTTTCTGTCACCGTATCTACGTTTGAAGTGGCTTCATCGAGAATGAGAACTTCTGGATCTGTCATCAGGGTTCGAGCGATGGAAATTAATTGCTTTTGCCCTGTCGAGAAGATGCTCTGATCATCATCGATAAGCGTATCGTATTTATCAGGTAAGCTTTCGATATAGTCATGAATATGGGTTGCCTTGGCTGCTGCCTCAACCATTTCTTGACTAGCATCTGGCACACCGAAACGGATATTGTCTCGAATGGTTCCGCTAAATAAGACCGAATCTTGCAAGACAATCCCCACCTTGCTTCTGAGACTATCTAAATCATAGTCACGAATGTCTTTTCCGTCAAAATAAATACCACCAGCATCAACATCATAAAAGCGATTGATGAGGTTCATAATAGTCGTTTTCCCTGAACCCGTCGGACCAACAACTGCTGTCATCTGGCCTTTCGGGGTGGAAATGCTGACATCTTTCAAAATAGGTTTATCAGGCAAGTATGAAAAATCAATATGACTAATTTCAACACCTTCTTGCAACTTAGTGAAGGTTGGAGCCTTTTCAGGTCGGATTTCTTCCTCTGCATCAAACATTTCCTGAATCCGTTCAGCCCCTGTAAAGGCTAACTGGAGGCTTCCCCAACTAGCTGCAACTTGGATAATAGGCTGGTAGTACTGCTGTGAAAATTGGGCAAACATAACAATCAAACCTAAAGCTGTACTTGTTTCAATAGTCTTATCATTTAGTAGAACAGCTGAACCCGCAAAGATGACGATGGCTGTATTAACCAGACTCATTCCATTCATGACAGGGAACAGAATTCCTGAAAACATTCTTCCTTTAAAGGTTGCCTTGCGCACGCGCTCATTTTGTTCAAGAAATCCTGCCATCATATCCTCTTGAATGCCTTGCACAATGACAGCTTTTTGACCTGAGATACTCTCATCCATATAGGCATTGAGTTTCCCTACCTCTTTCTGCTGGAGGTTGGTGTATTTGCGTGCCATTTTTACGATGAAAATCAGCATGAGGAAGGCTACTGGTGTGCTGGCAATGGTGATGAGGGCCAGCGTCACATTTCTCGAAAACATGACAAGAATCAGACCAATGTATAAAACAATATTGCTCATGACCTGAACCAGACTTTCATTAAAGGCTTGGAGGATATTATCCAAATCACTGGTAAAACGAGACAGGATATCGCCATCTTGTCGGCGGTCAAAGAAAGAAACCGTTAACCGAGCAAGCTTACCAAAGAGGCCTTTGCGCATCTCGTTAGTCGACTCTGCAATCACGCGCGTCATGAGACACATGTATATGACACTGGAGATAAAGAGAACCAAAACTAGCAGGCCAAGATTGACCATAATTCCTGATAGGCTTTGCCAAACAAGTTCTGGATTGCCATCTTGATAAGCTTGAACTAAATTGGCTAGCTCTGTTACCGCTTGTCCAGAAAAGACCGGAAAGAGGGCTTGGGCAAGAGTTGATAGAACCAGCATCAAGATAACAACCACAAATGAGAACTTGTAGACCTTAAAGTAATGCCAGAAAAATTGAACTGTTTTCATGTCACTCCTCCTTTCCTTTTTGTGTTTCATAGATTTCACGATAAACAGCATTGTTGGCAACCAAGTCTGCATGTGTCCCTTGACCAATCAATCGTCCCTGATCTAGAACCAAGATCTTGTCTGCATGAACAACCGAGCTAATCTTTTGCGCGATGATAATGGTTGTTGTTCCCTTCAAATCCTTATTCAAGGCTTCTTGCACTAGGCGCTCTGACTTAGCATCTAGGGCCGAGGTCGAATCATCAAAAATCAGAATACGTGGATTGCTGACAATTCCACGCGCAATCGACATCCTTTGTTTTTGCCCACCAGAGAAATTGGTCCCCCGTTCCTCAACTGGACTTTCAAAGGTTTTCTCCATACGATGAATGAATTCGCTAGCCTGAGCAATATTGGCTGCGCGTTCCATTTCAAATAGAGTGGCATCTCCCTTACCCTGTCTCAAGTTGTCTGCAATTGTTCCACTAAAGAGAATGGCACGCTGAAGAACGATAGAAACAGTTTTGCGCAGGGTTCCTTCACTCACTTCTCGAATATCCTTGCCTCCGATTTTGATAGCACCCTCCTGTGGGTCAAAGAGACGTGGAATCAATTGAGCCAAGGTTGATTTTCCTGCACCAGTCGCTCCAACGACACCAACCATTTGACCAGGTTCGATAGTAAAGCTCACATCTTTCAGCATCGGTTCCTTGTCCATTGGATAGGTAAAGGTCACATTTTCAAAGCTAAGACTTCCGACCAACTCTTCATCTGGGACATCCTTGAAGGTCATGGCTGGCTCTGCGTCTAGAATTTCTCGAATACGACGCATAGAAATCATAGCACGACTGACAGAATTTCCCAAAAATCCAACCATAACAATGGTAAAGATAATCTGGCTTAGGTAATTGACAAAGGAAGCAATGGAGCCAACAACTGACGGATCCGACTGAACCATCCCAGCAACTAGCCAAATAGAGAGGAAAACCGCCCCATAACCGACCAACATCATGAAAGGTTCCACTACTGAAAAGGCATAACCGATGTAAAGATTTTGACCGAGAAGCTCGTCTGAAACCTCCGTAAACTTAGCAAACTGCTCTTTTTCTTGGACAAAGGACTTGACCACACGAACACCGCGTAGATTTTCCTTGGCAATGGCATTGATGCGCTCAAGCAGAGTTTGAAACTTGGCAAAACGAGGCCCCATCATTCCCATCATGACAGCAGTCAAACCAAAAATCAAGACTACCATGAGAACAATCACCCACCAAAGAGAAGGTAAAGTGCGAACCGCCAGGATAAACGAACCGATGAACAAGAGAGGAAGTCTGAAAAGAATTTGAAAGGTCATCATGACCACGTTCTGAATCTGGTTGATATCATTTGTCATGCGAACGACTAGATTTCCCGCATTAAATTGTTCAATATTGGCATAAGAAAAGGTTTGGATTTTACAGAAGGCATCCTCCCGAAGGTCAGATGAAACTCCTTGGGCAATATAGGCTGCAAGGACAACATTAAGCCCACCAGCAACCAGACCGACCAAGGACACACCGATCAACCAAGCCCCGATACTATAAATAGCTTCATATTTTCCAGCAAGTAGGGCGTCTAACACTTCCTGCAGATAACGCGGTTGCAGAAGTGAACTAGCAACCATCAAGCCTGTCATTAGGAGCGAAGCCAAGGCCTGCCACTTGTAGGTTTTTATTTTCTGAATCAGCATACTTTCTCCTTAAAAAATAGACAAAAGGGAGCGACAATGCGTCAGCTCCTTCTCATTCTGTTTGTGTGATGTTATTCTAGCAAAAAAGTGGGAACTTGTCAAAGAAGTCTCCTTGATATAGCTAGAGTGACTAGTCATTTTTGGATTTATAATTTTTCTTTTAACTCGACCAAGACATTCATAGCCTGCATAGGTGTCATATTGTAAACATCCAATTTAGCTAATTCTGCTAGGATAGGATGTTCTTCAGTCGTATCAAAGAGTGAAATCTGTTCAGTGACAGCACTCGTTTGTCTCATGGGAGCAGGATTTTCTGTACCCTGACTCTCTAACTGAGTCAAAATCTTATCCGCCCTTGCTAGAAGGTCTGCTGGCAAGCCAGCAATCTTAGCAACATGAATACCGTAGGATTTGTCAGCTGGGCCTGGTTCAATCTTGTGAAGGAAGGTGACCTGCCCATCCTGCTCCAAGGTTGCCACATGAACATTGACCAAGTGTTCCAGACTAGCCTCAAGGCTAGTTAATTCATGGTAGTGGGTCGCAAAGAGTGTCTTGGCTCCGATGTGCTCATGGATATATTCGATGATGGACTGGGCAAGAGCCATCCCATCATAAGTTGCAGTTCCGCGTCCCAATTCATCAAAGAGAATGAGAGAGTTCTTAGTCGCATGCGAAATGGCATTGTTGGCCTCCATCATCTCTACCATGAAGGTTGATTGACCTGAAACCAAATCATCTGCTGCTCCGATACGGGTAAAGATGGCATCAAAAATTGGCAAATGGGCACTTTCTGCTGGCACATAAGAACCCAACTGGGCCATCACCGCCGTCATGGCTAACTGACGCATGTAGGTTGACTTCCCGCTCATATTCGGCCCTGTAATCAATTGAATACTGGTATCTTCTGCCATCTGAATCGTATTGGGAATATAGGTCTGAGCTCCCATGACCTTTTCAACGACAGCATGGCGCCCTTTCTGGATGTCGATTTGTGAGTCTTCTCCGAACTCTGGTCGGATCAAATGCTGAGTTTCAGACACAACTGCCAAACTCTGTAAGACATCAACTGTCGCTATGCCTTGAGCTAAAGCCTGCAAACGCTGGATATACTTGCTGACCTCTTCACGAATGCGCATAAAAATTTCGTACTCTAGATTAGCTGACTTCTCACGCGCCTCCAGCATATCTCCCTCGATACGGGCTAATTCTTCGGTTCCAAAGCGTTCCGAGTTTTTCAGCGTCGCCTTGCGGAAAAAGTGAGCAGGCACATTTCCCAGTTGAGAATTGGTCACATGGAAATAGTAGCCATCCTTTTTATTGTAGTCAATCTTGAGCGTACTGATACCAGAGTTTTCTCGCTCCTTAGCCTCAATCTCAGCAATCCAACCAGTCCCTTCTCTGAGAACGCGACGGTACTTGTCTAAAGTCTCATCAAATCCAGTGCGGATAATACCCCCTTCTGTAATCACATGAGGGGCTTCAGGAGCAATGGCTGCGCTAATCAAACTCTCCAACTCAGGGATTCCATCCAGTTGTTCGATGAGATAGGCTAGAGCAGGTTGCTCCATTCCTTCTAAAATCGCACGAATACGTGGCACACTAGACAAGGTAGTCGCCAGCTGCAAGAGATCCTTGGGATTGGTTTTGCCAAAAGAAACCCGACTAGCCAAGCGTTCGATATCATAGACACCCTTGAGACTGTCTGTCAAATCACTGCGCTCAAAGAAATGGTCGAGAAAGACCTGCACCACTTCTTGACGTTGGATGATTCGTTCCTTATCAATCAAGGGGCGATGAATCCAAGAACGCAAGAGCCGCATTCCCATAGCCGTTTTGGTTTCATCCAAAAGCCAGAAAAGACTACCTTGCTTCTTGCCTGAACGAGCATTCTCAACCAAATCCAGACTAGCCTTGGTCGCATAATCCATCTGCAAGAAATCCTTGATTTCATAGCGGATAACAGGTTTGAGGTGGTTCAATTCCCTCATCTGGGTTCGATGGACATACTGGAGCAGCTTACTAGATGCCGCTTGCTCCACAGCTGCTAATCGTGAATCCAGTAAATGAAGGTCTTCAAAGCCTTCTTTTTCATAGGAAAGCACCAGATTCATCTGGCGACTGAGGATTTGTTCTTCTTCCTCAGACAAGTCATAACCCAACACCACTTCGCGCGCCTTGAGATTGCGGATTTCTCCACAAACCAGCGTAAAATCCAAAAGACCTGTCACATAAAAATCACCCGTCACCAAGTCCATATAAGCTAAGCCAAATTGATTGCCATCACGGTCTATGGCAACCAAGAAGTTGTTCTGACTATCCGGCTTACTACTATCGACCACTGTCCCTGGCGTAATGACCTGAACAACTTCTCGTTTCACAACCCCAACTGCCTGTTTAGGATCTTCCATCTGCTCTGCGATAGCCACCTTATAGCCCTGCTCAATCAAGACATCGATATACTGTTGGGCAGAATGATAGGGAACACCCGCCATAGGAATCGGATTGTCGGCATTCTTGTTGCGACTCGTTAAGGAAATTTCCAGAATCTGCGCAGCATTGACCGCATCCTCATAAAATAATTCATAAAAATCACCCATCCGAAAGAGCAAAAAAGCATCTGGATATTGCTTTTTAATATCCACATACTGTTGCATTCCGGGGGATAGCTTTTCTATCGCCATTGTCCGTCTCTCCTTGTCAAAAATAAGTCTTGAGAGCAACTCCCAAGACCTTACTTATCTTTCATCAAATCTAGCAAACGATCTTCCATGAGTTTGGCAACGTGCTGGTCTCGACAAATGACCAATAAGGTATTGGCACCAGCAACTGTTCCTAAAATCCATTCATCCTTGTTTGCATCTACAATATTTGCCAAAACAGAAGCTTCTCCCAATTTGGTATGAAGTACCAAGGTAAACTCTGCTCTTGCAACACCTTCTAAATGATGAGACAAAAATTCCACCAAATCAATCTTTTCTGTCTCATTTGCTAGTACATAATACACCATATCATTTTTCTTGACCTTGGTCAAGCCGATTTCACGCAAATCACGAGACAAGGTTGTCTGCGTCACAAAGACATTGTGTGCCTCCAACCGATCTTGAATTTCTTTTTGTGTACTTAATTTCTCCTCAGTAATCATTTTTTTTATTAACTGATGACGATCTCTTTTTCTCATAAAATCCTCTTATGTGAATATTTATAACTAATTTTATAACTATATTATACCAAAAAAATAGGAGATTTCAAAAATTTTTTCTTCTTTCTTTAAAATTGTGATAAAATAGTAGAAAAGTCCAAAAAGGAGCTCTTAATGAATACAAAAGAATTGATTGCTAGCGAGTTGGCTAGCATCATTGATAGCCTGGACCAAGAGGCTATTTTAAATTTACTGGAAACCCCTAAAAACTCAGAAATGGGAGACATCGCTTTCCCTGCTTTTTCTCTTGCAAAAGTCGAACGTAAAGCGCCACAAATGATTGCTGCTGAACTGGCTGAAAAGATTAACAGCCAAGCCTTTGAAAAGGTTGTTGCAACTGGGCCTTACGTCAACTTTTTCCTTGATAAATCTGCTATTTCTGCTCAAGTATTGCAAGCTGTTATCGCTGAAAAAGAACACTATGCTGACCAAAACATTGGTAAACAAGAAAATGTTGTTATCGATATGTCTAGTCCTAATATCGCTAAACCATTCTCGATTGGTCACCTGCGCTCAACCGTTATCGGAGATAGCTTGTCACATATTTTCCAAAAAATCGGTTATCAAACGGTCAAGGTCAACCACTTGGGAGACTGGGGTAAACAGTTTGGGATGCTGATTGTTGCCTACAAAAAATGGGGCGACGAAGAAGCTGTAAAAGCTCATCCAATCGATGAACTTCTTAAACTCTATGTCCGCATCAATGCTGAAGCCGAAAACGACCCTAGCTTGGATGAAGAAGCACGCGAATGGTTCCGTAAACTGGAAAATGGAGATGAGGAAGCTCTTGCACTTTGGCAATGGTTCCGTGATGAAAGTTTAGTGGAATTTAACCGCCTTTACCATGAATTGAAGGTTGACTTTGACAGCTACAACGGAGAAGCCTTCTACAATGATAAGATGGATGCCGTTGTAGACATTCTTTCTGAAAAAGGCCTTCTTGTTGAATCAGAAGGTGCCCAAGTTGTGAATCTTGAGAAATACGGAATTGAACATCCAGCCCTTATCAAGAAATCTGATGGTGCAACTCTCTATATCACACGTGACTTGGCTGCAGCCCTTTACCGTAAAAACGAATACCAATTTGCCAAATCTATCTATGTCGTTGGTCAAGAACAATCTGCCCACTTTAAGCAGCTCAAAGCTGTCTTGAAAGAGATGGGCTACGACTGGAGTGACGACATCACTCACGTTCCTTGTGGTTTGGTTACAAAGGAAGGGAAAAAACTCTCTACTCGTAAAGGGAATGTCATCTTGCTAGAGCCTACAGTTGCAGAGGCTGTTAGCCGTGCCAAGGCCCAAATCGAAGCTAAAAATCCTGAGCTTGAAAATAAAGATCAGGTAGCCCATGCTGTTGGGGTTGGAGCCATTAAGTTCTATGATCTCAAGACCGACCGTACAAATGGGTATGATTTCGATCTAGAAGCTATGGTATCCTTCGAGGGGGAAACTGGACCTTACGTTCAATACGCCTACGCTCGTATCCAATCTATCTTACGCAAAGCCGATTTCAAACCAGAAACAGCTGGCAACTATAGCTTGAATGATGCTGAAAGCTGGGAAATCATTAAACTTATCCAAGACTTCCCACGTATTATCAACCGTGCGGCGGATAACTTTGAACCTTCTATCATTGCTAAATTTGCAATTAGTCTAGCTCAAGCCTTCAACAAATATTATGCACATACACGCATCTTGGATGAAAGCCCAGAACGCGACAGCCGTCTAGCTCTCAGCTACGCAACCGCAGTTGTTCTCAAAGAAGCCCTTCGCTTGCTTGGAGTAGAAGCGCCAGAGAAGATGTGATTCAGTACTAACAATTGGAACTAAAGTTCCTAATTGTTAGACGCTAGCCGCGTATATGCGGACTAGCTAACTGCTTCACTAGTCATGGCTCCTAAATATAATCGATTTAGGAGCCATGACGTCGTAATCAGAGACACTTGTCTAAACGCTTCACTAATTCATCTAACCAAATAATATCGATTTGGTTTGGTTCATGTCGTAATTTTTTAAATTACTTGATTGCGGAGCAATCTAAGTAACTAACGCCAAATCCTATTCGGACTTTGGCTAGGCGCTTCACTAGTTTTAGGACATAAATATGATCGATTTATGTCCTAAAACGTCGTAATCTTCAAGTTATTGGAACTAAAGTTCCTAATTGTTAGACGCTAGCCGCTTATATGCGGACTAGCTAACTGCTTCACTAGTCATGGTCTCTAAATATAATCGATTTAGGAGCTATGATGTCGTAATCAGAGACACTTGTCTAAACGCTTTACTAATTCATCTAACCAAATAATATCGATTTGGTTAGGCTCATGTCGTAATCTTTTAATTACTTGATTGTAAAGCAGTCTAAGTAACTAACACTAAAGCCTATCGGGACTTTGGTTTAGAGCTCTATCCAAAAATCTTATCAAGTTTTGCTGACTGATTCTGCTATTTTGAATTGACTAATTCGATTTACTCACTACTACTTCTTTATCATACAAGGAGATTTCCTATGAGCCAATATGCTTATGTCCTCGTTGTGATTAGCTTGGTGTTCCTTTTTCTGCTCAATAAGTACGAGAAGGAGAGACTTCAAAGGCTCTACCAAGAACAACTTTTGAAGGATGAAACATTCAGGACTGACATCAAAGAGAAAATTCAATCGACTGAAAATATCAATGATGTCATTGCTTACATCAATAAAACTTATCATCTGGGAATGTTGCTATCAAAAGACATTACAGATCAATTGAAATAAACCTAGCTATTCTTTAAGAAATATGAAAACCGAGACTAAGAGTTTATCACTTCGTCTCGGTTTTTGTATATTTTTCAAGCAACAAAGCTACCACTCCCCCAGCAATGCAAGTGCAAAATCCCCTATAATGTGATAAAATAAAAGAGAGAACTCTATCAGGGAGGAAAACATGAAAAAACAAACCGTCGCCGTCTTGGGGCCTGGTTCTTGGGGAACTGCCCTTTCACAAGTCTTAAATGACAATGGACACGAGGTACGTATTTGGGGAAATATTCCCGAACAAATCAATGAAATTAATACACACCATACTAATAAACACTACTTTAAAGATGTCGTTCTAGATGAAAAAATCATTGCCTACACTGACTTAGCAGAAGCATTGAAAGATGTGGATGCGATTTTGTTTGTTGTCCCAACAAAAGTGACACGACTTGTTGCCCAACAAGTTGCACAAACCTTAGACCATAAGGCTATCATCATGCACGCATCAAAGGGATTAGAACCCGATAGCCATAAACGATTATCAACCATCCTTGAAGAAGAAATTCCTGAACATCTCCGCAGTGATATTGTCGTTGTTTCAGGACCTAGTCATGCGGAAGAAACCATTGTGCGTGACCTAACTTTAATCACTGCTGCTTCTAAAGATTTACAAACAGCTCAATACGTTCAGGAGCTCTTTAGTAATCACTACTTCCGACTTTATACCAATACGGATGTTATTGGAGTTGAAACTGCTGGTGCTCTTAAAAATATTATTGCTGTCGGTGCTGGAGCCTTACATGGTTTGGGATTTGGTGACAATGCCAAGGCAGCCATCATCGCTCGAGGCTTGGCAGAAATTACCCGCCTAGGAGTAGCACTCGGGGCCAGTCCATTGACCTATAGTGGCTTATCTGGTGTAGGAGACTTGATCGTAACGGGAACTTCCATCCACTCTCGTAACTGGAGAGCTGGCGATGCCCTTGGTCGTGGAGAATCCCTAGCTGATATCGAAGCCAATATGGGCATGGTGATTGAAGGAATTTCAACGACTCGAGCAGCCTATGAACTAGCGCAAGAACTTGGAGTCTATATGCCCATTACACAGGCCATTTACCAAGTTATCTACCACGGAACCAATATCAAAGATGCCATTTATGACATCATGAACAATGAATTTAAAGCAGAAAATGAGTGGTCTTAACCCTCTATAGAAAGGATTCTTATGACATCAAAAGTTAGAAAGGCAGTCATCCCTGCCGCTGGACTTGGAACTCGATTTTTACCAGCAACCAAAGCACTTGCTAAAGAAATGTTGCCAATTGTAGACAAACCAACTATCCAATTTATCGTCGAAGAAGCTCTTAAATCAGGTATTGAAGATATTCTGGTTGTCACTGGTAAATCAAAGCGTTCTATCGAAGACCACTTTGACTCAAACTTCGAGCTTGAATATAACCTCAAAGAAAAAGGGAAACAGGACTTATTGAAATTAGTGGATGAAACTACTGGAATTCGCCTTCACTTTATCCGTCAAAGCCATCCTCGTGGTCTGGGAGATGCTGTCTTACAAGCAAAAGCTTTTGTAGGGAATGAGCCCTTCGTTGTCATGCTTGGTGACGACCTAATGGATATCACAGATGACCACGCTGTACCTTTGACAAAACAATTGATGAACGATTACGAGACAACTCACGCATCAACAATCGCTGTTATGCCTGTCCCTCATGAAGAAGTTTCAGCATATGGAGTTATCGCTCCTCAAAGCGAAGGAATCAATGGTCTCTACAGTGTCGAAACTTTTGTTGAAAAACCAACTCCAGAAGATGCTCCAAGTGATTTGGCAATCATCGGTCGCTATCTGCTCACACCTGAGATTTTTGATATCTTAGAAAATCAAGCTCCTGGTGCTGGAAATGAAATCCAACTTACCGACGCTATTGATACGCTTAATAAAACACAACGTGTTTTCGCCCGTGAATTTACAGGCGCTCGTTACGACGTTGGAGATAAATTCGGCTTTATGAAAACATCTATTGACTACGCCCTCAAACATCCACAAGTCAAAGATGACTTGAAAGATTACCTCATCCAACTGGGAAAAGAATTGGCTGAGAAGGAATAACAAAATCATTTATATAAAGAAGAACTAGGATGCTTAATTATCCTAGTTCTTCTTTATATATCCAGATTAGCCACACATAAATTAAGTAAATTCTATACTTGAATCTAGCAATTTCATAAAAACTATTGAAAGCGCTATACTTGCATTTGTCTTTTCATTAAAATAAGAGTAGAATAAATTAGTATAGTAAAACAAAAAAGCACCGAATCGGTGCGCACTTTTTCAAGTTGTGTACGGACAAAGCCTTATTTTAACTTTGCTGTGTTGTTTCGAATAGTTCCAACGATTTTATTGTACTATACTTATCAAATATTATCAAGTGAAATGTAAATTATTTTACAGATAAAACAAAAAGCTAGTTTATTATTATTTGAAACAATACAGTTCTAAAACTAAAATACAACCCCTTACTAATTCTAACAAATTTCCACAAATATATCATTCGTTTTATTGAAATTATCATTAGAAATGCTATAATATATTTATAGTTGTATTTTAAGGAGATTATTTTGAAAAAGTTCAAATTTACTAAAGATAATTTAGCTATCCTATCTGAAGTAGTAAAGTTTATGAAAGGTTGCGTTGATTTAATCAAAGCTCTCATTTTGTAATTTTTTAAAAAATTATAATTTAATACAAAGGAGGTTTATAACTATATGAACAATAACAACTACTCTATCGGACTCGATATCGGAACTAACAGCGTCGGATGGGCCGTCATTACGGATGACTATAAGGTGCCATCGAAAAAGATGAAAGTTCTAGGCAATACTGATAAACACTTTATCAAGAAAAATCTAATTGGAGCTTTATTATTTGATGAAGGAACTACTGCTGAAGATAGACGTCTCAAACGAACAGCACGCCGTCGCTATACTCGTCGAAAAAATCGTCTTCGCTATCTTCAAGAAATCTTTTCTGAAGAAATGAGCAAGGTGGATAGTAGTTTCTTCCATCGATTAGATGACTCCTTCTTAGTTCCTGAGGATAAAAGAGGAAGTAAATATCCTATTTTTGCTACCTTGGCAGAAGAAAAAGAATATCATAAGAAATTTCCAACTATCTATCATTTGAGAAAACACCTGGCGGACTCAAAAGAAAAAACTGACTTGCGCTTGATCTATCTAGCATTAGCGCATATGATTAAATACCGCGGACATTTTTTGTATGAAGAATCTTTCGATATTAAAAACAATGATATCCAAAAAATCTTTAGCGAGTTTATAAGCATTTACGACAACACCTTTGAAGGAAGTTCACTTAGTGGACAAAATGCACAAGTAGAAGCAATTTTTACTGATAAAATTAGTAAATCTGCTAAGAGAGAACGCATTCTAAAACTCTTTGCTTATGAAAAACCCACTGGTCTATTTTCAGAATTTCTCAAGTTAATTGTAGGAAATCAAGCTGAGTTTAAAAAACATTTTGGCTTAGAAGAAAAAGCTCCACTACAATTCTCTAAAGATACCTATGATGAGGATTTGGAAAACTTACTCGGACAAATTGGAGATGACTTTGCAGACCTTTTCCTAGTGGCTAAAAAACTCTATGATGCCATTCTTCTCTCAGGAATCTTAACTGTCACAGATCCTTCAACCAAGGCTCCACTATCAGCATCTATGATTGAGCGCTATGAAAACCACCAAAAAGACTTAGCGGCTCTAAAACAATTCATCCAAAACAATCTTCAAGAAAAATATGATGAAGTTTTCTCTGACCAATCTAAAGATGGGTATGCTGGGTATATCAATGGCAAAACCACTCAAGAAGCATTTTACAAGTACATCAAAAATCTTCTCTCTAAATTTGAAGGATCAGATTATTTCCTTGATAAAATTGAACGTGAAGATTTCTTGAGAAAACAACGCACCTTTGATAATGGTTCTATCCCTCATCAAATTCATCTTCAAGAAATGAATGCCATTATCCGTCGGCAAGGAGAACATTATCCATTTCTGCAAGAAAATAAAGAAAAGATAAAGAAAATCTTAACGTTCCGTATTCCATACTATGTTGGTCCATTGGCTCGTGGCAATGGTGATTTTGCTTGGCTTACTCGAAATTCTGACCAAGCAATCCGACCTTGGAATTTTGAAGAAATTGTTGATCAAGCAAGCTCTGCGGAAGACTTCATCAATAAGATGACTAACTATGACTTGTATCTGCCAGAGGAAAAAGTTTTGCCTAAGCACAGTCTCTTGTATGAAACATTTGCTGTCTACAATGAATTAACAAAAGTAAAATTTATTGCAGAGGGATTGAGAGACTATCAATTCCTTGATAGTGGGCAAAAGAAGCAAATTGTCAATCAATTATTCAAAGAGAAAAGAAAAGTAACTGAAAAAGACATCACTCAGTACCTACACAATGTTGATGGCTACGATGGAATCGAACTAAAAGGAATTGAAAAACAATTTAACGCTAGTCTTTCTACTTATCATGATTTACTTAAAATAATCAAGGATAAAGCGTTTATGGATGATGCTGAAAATGAAGCAACTCTTGAAAATATCATCCACACGCTCACTATCTTTGAAGATCGTGAGATGATCAAGCAACGTCTTGCTCAATATGACTCTCTCTTTGATGAAAAAGTGATTAAAGCACTGATTCGTCGACATTATACTGGTTGGGGAAAACTCTCTGCTAAGCTAATCAACGGTATCTGTGATAAAAAAACTGGTAAAACAATTCTTGACTACTTGATTGATGACGGCTACAGCAATCGTAATTTTATGCAGTTAATCAATGATGACGGGCTTTCCTTCAAAGACATTATTCAAAAAGCACAAGTGGTTGGTAGGACAAACGATGTGAAGCAAATTGTCCATGAACTCCCAGGTAGTCCTGCTATCAAAAAAGGAATTTTACAAAGTATCAAGATTGTTGATGAACTTGTCAAGATTATGGGCCACACTCCCGAGTCCATTGTGATTGAGATGGCACGAGAAAATCAGACAACTGCCAGAGGGAAAAAGAATTCCCAACAAAGATATAAACGCATTGAAGATGCACTAAAAAATCTAGCTCCTGGGCTTGACTCAAATATATTAAAAGAACATCCAACAGATAATATTCAACTGCAAAACGACCGTCTCTTTCTGTACTATCTCCAAAATGGGAAGGATATGTACACTGGAGAACCTCTTGACATCAACCAACTAAGTAGCTATGACATTGACCACATCGTCCCACAGGCTTTTATAAAAGATGATTCTCTAGACAACCGTGTCTTGACTAGTTCAAAGGATAATCGTGGTAAATCTGATAATGTTCCAAGTTTAAAGGTTGTTCAAAAAAGAAAAGCTTTTTGGCAACAATTACTGAATTCCAAATTGATTTCAGAACGTAAATTTAATAATTTAACCAAGGCTGAACGTGGTGGGCTAGATGAGCGAGATAAAGTTGGCTTTATCAGACGCCAACTAGTTGAAACACGGCAAATCACAAAACATGTTGCTCAGATTTTGGATGCCCGTTTTAATACAGAAGTGACTGAGAAGGATAAGAAGAACCGTAAGGTCAAAATTATCACTTTGAAATCCAATCTAGTTTCCAACTTCCGTAAAGAATTTAAGTTATATAAGGTGCGGGAAATCAATGACTACCACCATGCACATGATGCCTACTTAAATGCAGTAGTGGCTAAGGCTATCCTTAAGAAATATCCTAAACTAGAGCCTGAATTCGTCTATGGTGACTATCAAAAGTACGATCTTAAGCGCTACATCTCAAGATCCAAAGATCCTAAAGATGTTGAAAAAGCAACTGAAAAGTATTTCTTCTACTCAAACTTGTTGAACTTCTTTAAAGAAGAGGTGCATTACGCAGACGGAACCATCGTAAAACGAGAGAATATCGAATACTCTAAGGATACTGGAGAAATCGCTTGGAATAAAGAAAAAGATTTCGCTACAATTAAAAAAGTTCTTTCACTTCCGCAGGTGAATATTGTGAAGAAGACAGAGATTCAAACACATGGTCTAGATAGAGGTAAACCTAGAGGATTGTTCAATTCTAATCCATCTCCTAAACCTTCAGAAGATAGTAAAGAAAATCTTGTACCAATTAAACAAGGGCTTGACCCACGAAAATACGGTGGTTACGCTGGTATTTCTAACTCATACGCGGTCTTAGTTAAAGCTATTATTGAAAAAGGAGCGAAAAAACAACAAAAGACAGTCCTTGAATTTCAAGGTATCTCTATTTTAGATAAAATAAATTTTGAAAAGAACAAAGAAAACTATCTTCTTGAAAAAGGATACATAAAAATTCTATCAACTATTACTTTACCTAAATATAGTTTGTTTGAGTTTCCTGATGGTACAAGAAGAAGACTAGCAAGTATTCTATCGACAAACAATAAACGAGGAGAAATTCATAAAGGTAATGAATTGGTCATCTCCGAAAAGTATACAACTCTTTTGTATCATGCTAAGAATATTAATAAAACACTTGAACCAGAACACTTAGAGTATGTTGAGAAACATCGAAATGATTTTGCTAAACTTTTAGAATCTGTACTTGATTTTAACGATAAATATGTAGGCGCATTAAAAAATGGAGAAAGAATCAGACAAGCATTTATTGATTGGGAAACAGTTGATATCGAAAAGTTATGTTTCAGTTTCATTGGTCCAAGAAATAGTAAAAATGCTGGCTTATTCGAGTTAACTTCACAAGGAAGTGCTTCTGACTTCGAGTTCTTGGGAGTAAAAATTCCACGATACAGAGACTATACACCTTCTTCACTCCTCAACGCCACCCTCATCCACCAATCCATCACTGGTCTCTACGAGACTCGGATTGACTTAAGCAAATTAGGAGAAGACTAATGGGATGGAGAACTATTGTAGTCAATACGCACTCTAAACTCTCCTACAAGAATAACCACTTGATTTTTAAAGATGCCTCTCGGACAGAGTTAATTCACCTGTCCGAGGTGGACATCCTGCTTTTGGAGACGACAGATATTGTTCTCTCCACTATGCTGATAAAGCGCTTGGTGGATGAAAATATTCTGGTCATCTTTTGTGATGATAAACGCTTACCAACGGCATATTTAATGCCTTACTATGGTCGTCATGATTCCAGTTTGCAACTCTCTCGTCAAATTGCTTGGAATGAAGATGTAAAGGCGGAAATATGGACAACCATCATTGCACAAAAAATTCTCAATCAAGCTTTTTATCTGGGGAGTTGTGGTTTTCTGGAAAAGAGCCAGTCCGTCATCGATCTCTATCATGGATTGGATTTGTTTGATCCTAGTAACCGTGAGGGACATGCAGCTCGTATTTATTTCAACACCTTGTTTGGAAATGATTTTAATCGTGAGCAAGATAGTGATGTTAATGCTGCCTTAGACTATGGCTACACTTTGATTTTGAGTATGTTTGCGCGTGAGATTGTTTTGTCTGGCTGTATGACTCAGTTTGGCTTGAAACATGCCAATCAGTTCAATCAATTCAACCTAGCCAGTGATATTATGGAGCCTTTCCGTCCGATTATTGACAGAATTGTCTATGAAAATCGAAACAGCTCTTTTATCAAAATCAAACGAGAACTTTTTACTATTTTCTCAGACACCTTCCACTACAATGGTAAAGATATGTACCTGTCCAATATCATCAGTGACTATACTAAGAAAGTCATCCAAGCTCTCAATCAACCCGAGAAAGGAGTTCCTGAGTTTAGGATATGAATTATCGATATATGCGTATGATTTTAATGTTTGATATGCCAGTTGATACCGTAGAGGAACGCAAGGCCTATCGGAAATTTCGGAAGTTCCTCATAGATGAGGGATTTATCATGCACCAATTCTCCATCTATAGCAAACTCTTGCTCAACAACTCTGCTAATAACGCCATGATTGAGCGACTCAAGACCCATAACCCTAAAAAGGGGAACATTACTCTCTTAACCATTACAGAAAAGCAGTTTTCTCGTATGATTTACTTAAATGGCGAACGAAATACCAGCATAGCAAATTCCGATGCACGCTTGGTCTTTCTAGGAGAGGAGCCTAGAGATGAAGATTAATTTCCCACTACTGGATGAACCATTAGCTATTGAAAATGCCACTTTTTTAGTGTTGGAAGACCAGTTTACCTTTTCAACTATCGTCAAGCAATTCTACCAATATACTGATGATGGGGAGTTGAAGTTGTTTGATAGAAATCTAAAAGCTCTGAAAGAAGCTGAATTACTAGTGATAACGGATGTCTTAGGATACAATCTCAACTCACCTGCGATGCTCAAGCTGATACATGCAGATCTTGAAAATCAGCTCAATGACAAGCCCGAAGTCAAATCCATGATTGAAAAGCTGGTTGCTACGATTACAGAATTGCTAGCATTTGAGTGTTTAGAAAACGAGTTAGACCTAGAGTATGATGAAATTACCATTCTAGAGTTAATCGATGCACTTGGTGTCAAAGTCGAAACCCTGAGTGATACACCTTTTGAAAAGATGCTAGAAATTGTCCAGGTTTTTAAATATCTTTCTAAAAAGAAACTCCTTGTTTTCATCAATGCATCCGCCTATCTATCAAAGGATGAGTTAGTAAATTTGATAGAGTATATCCAACTCAATCAACTGTCCGTCTTGTTTATTGAGCCTCGGCAAATCTATGATTTTCCGCAGTATGTATTGGATCAAGACTATTTCTTGAACCCTGAAAATATGGTATAATAAGAGTAACAATTGGAACCTGACGAGCTGAAGTCTGGCTGGGACGAATGGCGCGATTACGAAATTTCGTGAGAAAAATTTTTCTACGAGGTTTTAGAGCTGTGTTGTTTCGAATGGTTCCAAAACTGTTAGCGAGTGCGTTTGATTGCGAGTTTAGTTTTAGAGCTGTGTTGTTTCGAATGGTTCCAAAACTAACGCAAGCGACTTTATGAACAATTGGGAGTTTTAGAGCTGTGTTGTTTCGAATGGTTCCAAAACCATTGAAGACCCAGCGCATGTTGAGGTTGAGTTTTAGAGCTGTGTTGTTTCGAATGGTTCCAAAACAAGATAGAAATCCAACCTGTATTCCGTTCAGTTTTAGAGCTGTGTTGTTTCGAATGGTTCCAAAACCTTTGGAATATGCAGAGGAACAACAAGCGGGTTTTAGAGCTGTGTTGTTTCGAATGGTTCCAAAACAACAGAACTAACAAATAAAATCAATGAACAGTTTTAGAGCTGTGTTGTTTCGAATGGTTCCAAAACTGTCACAACCGCCCAATAGTTGAGAATACAGTTTTAGAGCTGTGTTGTTTCGAATGGTTCCAAAACTGAAAACCTTGAGGGGTCAGGTGCTTGGACGTTTTAGAGCTGTGTTGTTTCGAATGGTTCCAAAACTTTAACAAGTTAGGGATTTCATACACATTAGTTTTAGAGCTGTGTTGTTTCGAATGGTTCCAAAACAGGTAATGTTACTCGGACACCGTCATACAAGTTTTAGAGCTGTGTTGTTTCGAATGGTTCCAAAACACATTAAAAGCTACTCATTTTTTAAGTAGCTTTTTTCTTATTCAAGTTTACATATTATACTCTTCGAAAATCTCTTCAAACCACGTCAACGTTGCCTTGCCGTACTCAAGTACAGCCTGCGGCTAGTTTCCTAGTTTGCTCTTTGATTTTCATTGAGTATTAGTCGTCACATCCCCATTCCCTTGTAGAAAAGCAAGACTGCTAGTCCTACGAATAGCACTACAGCTACCAGTCTCTGACTAGCACTATACATCCGCCTTTCTCCTCGAACTGGAAAGATAACTGCTAGAAATGCGCCACCAACTGCACCTCCGATATGGCCAGCTAGGCTAATTCCTGGAATCAGAACACTTCCAATAATGTTAATCACAAAAAGTGTCAAATAAGACTGCCCCAACTGCTGGATATAAGGATTGCGCGTAGCATAGCGAAGAATGATAATCGCGGCAAATAGCCCATAGAGAGAAGTAGAAGCTCCTGCTGCTAAGGATTTGGGACTAAATACAAAAACAAAGAGATTGCCCATCATTCCTGATAAAAGATAGAGAAAGAAAAACTGCTTAGAACCGAAAATCTCCTCTACTTGCCTACCAAGATAATAGAGCGAAAGCATATTGACAATGAAATGCTCCCACCCAATATGAACAAAAATGGCAGAGAATAGACGCCAAATCTGCTCTGGAAAGAGGCGAATGGCAGGCCCGTACATGGCTCCAAATCGAAATAGGGTATCTGCCCTGTAAAAGTTTCCTCCTGTGATCACCAACATTAGTAGAAATACCAAGGCCGTCACTAAGAGAAAGAAACTCGTCACAGGGTAACGTCTATCAAAGATTTCTTTCATCAATCAGTACCTCCTGAACAGGAATATCATGCACCTCAGCTATAAAATCCCGAATTTGACAAGGATAAACCGTACTCAAAGTATGACCAGTAAAATGTTCCAGATAGCGGTCATAATAACCTCCACCATAGCCAATCCGATAGCCCTCTCTCGTAAAAGCCAGCCCTGGAACATGAATCAAATCAATCTGCGAGACATCCACCACTTCCAAATCTCCCTGTGGTTCCAGTAAGCCAAAGGAAGTTTTGACCAACTGCTGCGGATTATAGACTACAAAGTCCATGCGCCCCTTGGGATAGGTTTTTGGTATGAGAACCTTCTTGCCATCCTTCAGCGCCTGCTCAATCAGTTCCTGCGTTTGAAACTCATGAGGAAAAGAGAGATAGGTTGCGATTGTATTTGCTTCTTGGTAGAAGGGGTGTTGTAAAAGTCCTTCTGTTAAAGCTTGGTCTATAGCCTGTTTTTGCTCTCTAGATATAGCCTTCATTTCCTGCAAGACTTGCTTGCGTAGTTCTGCTTTCATAGCCAATTCCTCTACTCTGCTGCCTTCTTTTTCAGGAAACTAGAGACCGCATCCACCCCAATAGCTAAAGCTTCTTCCTTAGGACTCATCTGAGGGTGATGAAGAGCGTAGGGACTATCGATACCTAGCCAAAACATAACGCCATTAACCTTTGAAAGGAGATAACCAAAGTCCTCACCTGTCATAGCAGGTTCAATATCAATCAACTCAATTCCCTCTTTCTCTTCAAAGAAATCCATCAGTTCACGCGCCAAGACTGGATTGTTCTCAACAGGCAGGTAACCACCTTGTTTGAGTTCCACTTCGACTTCCATACCAAAGGCAGCTGCAACTCCTTCTGCAACTGTTTTGACCCTCTTTTGCACCAAGAGACTCATGTCCTGTGTCAAGGTCCGAATGGTTCCATGTAAAAAGGCTGTATCTGTGATGACATTGTTAGTGGTTCCAGCTTGGAAAAGGCCAAAGGTCACCACTGCTCCCTCGATTGGGTTAACATTGCGGCTGACAACTGACTGCACTTGGGTCACAAAGTAACTAGCAGCCACCAAGGCGTCATTGGCTTCATGTGGAAAAGCTGCGTGGCCACCTTTGCCTTTGAAACGAATCTTCACCTCACAAGTTCCTGCAAAGAGAGTGTGTGTATTGGTCGCAATCTGGCCGACTTTCAAATCTGGTCGAACATGGAGGCCATAAAATTGATCTGGCAACCAATCTCCAAAAGCACCATCCTCATACATGAGCATGCCACCAGCTTCATTTTCTTCTGCAGGCTGAAAAAGAAAGAGCAGATTATTCTTTGGTTGCTCCTCAAGGGCGCGCTCCAAACAGCCCAAGGCAATGGTCATGTGGAAATCATGGCCACAGGCGTGCATGCGACCTTGGTGCTGAGAAGCAAAAGGAAGTCCTGTTTGTTCGACGATAGGCAGGCCATCAATATCTGTCCTCCAACCAATGGTACGCTCTGGCTGACTTCCCTGCAAATAAACCAAAATACCTGTCCGCCAAGTTCGAACTTGAACAAAGTCCTTGCCCGCAGTCAATTTCTCAATCACATCTAGCAGATAAGCCTGAGTCTTGAACTCCTCCAAGCCAATCTCTGGAATCTGGTGCAAATCTCGTCTAGTCTGAATCAAATCTAACATCTATCTCTATCCTCCTATATAGCAGAAAGAGGCTGGAAAAAGAGTTCCGCCTCTATTTTTCATTTACAATTACAAGGTACGAAGCGCATCTTCTAGCGCTGTTTTTTGTTGAGTTTGGGCATCAATTTCTTTGATAATGCGAGCTGGAACACCTGCTACTACCACGTTTTCTGGGACATCTTGGGTAACGATAGCTCCTGCTGCGACAACTGAACCACTGCCGATTTGGACCCCTTCGATAACCACTGCATTGGCACCAATAAGAACATTGTCTCCGACACGGACTGGTTCAGCGCTAGCTGGCTCAATTACACCTGCAAGAACGGCACCTGCACCAACGTGGCTGTTTTTCCCAACAATGGCACGACCACCAAGGATGGCACCCATGTCAATCATGGTTCCTGCACCGATTTCAGCACCGATATTGATAACTGCTCCCATCATGATAACAGCATTGTCACCAATTTCAACCTGATCACGGATAATAGCACCTGGCTCGATACGAGCGTTGATAGCACGTTTATCTAGCAAAGGAACTGCAGAATTGCGAGCATCTTGCTCAACAACATAGTCTTGATTTTCTACCAAGCCATCAAGAAGAGGAGCAACATCTTTCCAGTCTCCAAATAGGACATTCCCTAATTTGACAACAGAGCTTGGTACAGCAGTTGCAAGTTGTCCCTCAAAGGTTACTTTAACACTGGTTTTCTTTTCAGCATTGGCGATAAATTGGATAATTTCTTGTGCGTTCATTTTTGTAGCAGTCATAAGCGCCTCCTAGTTCATTTTAATGATACCTATTCTACCAAAAAAGGCCTCAAATTTGAAGCCTTTTTGTTTGTTTTTAGGTATGATTTTTAGGGATGTGAGATAAAACGTGCTGTCGGTAAAAGCAAGCCCCTACCGATACAACCTAAAAACACTCTTCACAACTATCTCCCCGTGTTTTATTGACTATTCTAGTATAGCACACTTTTAGAATTAAGAAAAGACTTTTTATTTACTTTCTTTCGCTTCTTCTATCGATAGGAAAATCATGGGTAAAATAATCAAGGCCATAGCTAGAAGGAGAGACCAATCCACTACCAATCCTAAAAACAAAACACTCAAGAGAGCAGAAGAGAGAGGTTCACTGGCACTGATAACAGAAACCACCAAAGGAGAAACCAAGGACACAGCCTTCATGGAAATAAAAAAAGCAAAAGCTGTCCCGAAGAAAGCAATAATAAGGCAAATCAAGATACTCCAAATATCAAGAGTAAAGGAAAGATGATAAACTGGCGAGAGGACATTGCTAAATAAACCTGCCAAAATCATCCCCCACCCAACCGTCGGAACAAAACCATAGCGCTTCGCAAAAGGTTGGGGCAAGATGACATTAAACATAACACCCATGGCACTCAGCAAACCTGTTATAAGGGCTAGTGGTGTCATAGATAACTGAGAGAGATCTCCCTTTGTCGCCATCAGACAAACACCCAACATGGCAATCAAAACATAAAAAATAGCACTTTTTGACGCTCGTTTTTGATAAACCAAAAGATTGTAAAAAAGAATAAAGACAGGGCTGATAAACTGTAAAATAGTTGCTGTCGCAGCATTTGAGTATTCTACGCAGAGATAGAAAAAATACTGGACTGAGAAAATTCCCAAAATAGCATAGGCTAAAAAAGGCAGGTAATTTTTCTTATCTCGCCAGATATCTAACACTTGCAATTTTAATTGCATTGCTGACCAAATGAGTACAAGACTCCCTGCCAGTGTCAAACGCATAGAGGTAATCCAGCCCGACGACACCTGGTAATGGGTAAAGAAATACTCTCCTAGAATCCCACAGATTCCCCATATTAAGCCAGATAAGAGCGAATAAACGGTTCCTTTAACAATCTTTTTCTGATACTGATTCATACCTTTATTGTAACACGAAAGGAAAAAAGAAAAAAGTGGCAATCAATACCACTTTCCTATCTTCTACTATTTGATTGTGTAGGTGATGATGAACTTGATGTACTGCTAGAACTACTACTTGAACTTGGTGTAGCTGAGAAACTACCAATAATACTTGACCAAGCATTTTGATAATCTGATTCACTTCCTCCAATAGCAAAGTGATAGCTTGTCGTAGGAGCCCCTGCCTTGTTAGCCCAATAGCTCGTTACAGTAGAACCTGAAAGATCCACCGTTTTTCCGTTAACAGTTACTTTACCCGGCTTCTGCCCTGTAGATCTGAGGACCTGAGATTGAGTCACACTAGAATCAAGATTAAAGCGTTCATTGCCCCAAACGCCAGGCTCTGCCTCTTGGATAGCATTAACCAAGTGAGCCATATATTTGGCATTTCGATAATGCCCCGCTCCCTTGGCCATTGGGCGGTTGTCATCATGACCTAGCCAACCACCTAGAGTCAATCTTGGTGTCGAAAGCATGAGCCACATATTTTCATCTTCATTGGTCGTACCAGTCTTACCAATCCAGTCTGCACGAGCTAAGTTTGAATTAATAGCAGCCAAGTCCGTTTGGAAACTTGAAGTGATTCGAGATGAAATCACTTCACGAAGCAAGCTCTGCATAATCGTTGCTGTTGCCTTCGAGTACACTTGAACTGGTTTGTCTTGGAATTCATAGATTACTCTACCATCAGATGATTCAATCTTAGAAATCACATGCTTCTGATGGTAGACACCGTTATTGGCAATTGTTTGATAACCGTTGGTATGCTGGGCAACTGTAACTTCGATACCACCGCCCATAGGCAGACTTTCGATGCCGTACTCTGGAATCTCGTAACCCATTTTCTCCATATAGCCCTTGACATCAACACCCTTCTCGCGAAGCATACGATAGGTCCAATAGGCTGGGATATTCCATGAATAGTTCAAGGCTTCTCCCAAAGTCATCATACCTGTACCTGGACTGTTTACATACATGATAGGATTGCCATTAGAGAATTTTGTCGGATAATTAGACAAGATACTAGCGCTTCCCATCAATCCTTGGTCAATGGCAATACCATAGGCCAGCAAAGGCTTGGTTGTCGATGCTGGTGAACGCTTGGTGTCAAAGGCGTGATTGTTTTGATTTATCTGGTAATTACGACCACCAACAAATCCTAGAACAGCGCCTGTTTTATTGTCCATCAAAACATTGCCTACTTCAGGCTGCCCAGTCGCATCATCTACCAAACGACCGTAGTTAGCAACTGCATTTTGCATGGCGTTATGAATTTTTTTATTGATCGTTGTAGTGATTTTGTAACCACCCTTACTTAGTTCCTGCTCCGCTCGCTCATGATAAGCCTTTTGAACTGCTTCCTTTTTCAACTCTTGGCTAGAGACATTGTCCTGCTGAACCAAATAATCATACATACGATCTGTCGCTTCAGACATAGCCGTAAAGTAAAGGTAATCTCTCGAAACAGCATTAACAGTTCCCGATGGCAAGAAGTCTTGTTTGAGATTATAATTCTTGTACTGGTCGTATTCTTCCTTAGTTAAAGCACCCGTACGGTACATGTTATAGAGAACTCCCTTGGCCCTCTTCAAACCAAGTTCTAAGTCTTCATCACTCTTTAACTCTCCAGTATTTTCATAAGGAGAATAAGTAATCGGACTCTGGGGCAAACCTGCTAGGAAAGCAGCTTGAGGAATACTCAACTTGTTGGCATCAATACCGAAAATCCCTTCAGCAGCTTGCTGGGCACCTGCAATGTTTTGCCCTTTATGATTTCTACCAAAAGGAGCGATATTGAGATAGGCTGTTAGGATCTCATCTTTTCCCATCACTCTTTCTAAGGCAAGGGCATCGACAATTTCTGTAGCCTTACGAGCCAAGGTCGGAGCATCTCCGACCACTTGTTGCTTGATTAGCTGTTGAGTCAAGGTCGAGCCCCCACTAGATGAGCCCAAACCTGCAAAGGTTCCCAAGGTCGCCCGAATCACAGCTTTTGGCACAACCCCTTTATGTTCAAGAAAATGTTCGTCCTCAGTTGCAACGATAGCCTTTTTGAGATTGTCCGATATTTCCTCAGATGAGACAGAAGTTCTCAGTAGGTCACTCTCAATAGAAGCAATGACACTCCCATCTGCATAAACAATTTCTGAGATTGAAGAAACATTTTTGACCTGCTTGACCAAATCCTCCGCTGGCGGAACCTTAGCCTTATCAAACAAGGCAACTCCATAACCAAGAGCTACACCAGCACCAAAAAGCCCACCAATAAAGCCTAGAATAAAGAGCGTATTCAAAACTCCCTTGATAGCAGCCAAAATGCTCCCTAAGATAGACAGAATTCGCCCACCTGTTCCATCCGACTGCTTCTCCTCTGAGACTTTCTCTGATTTTTTATGATTTATGTTTGATTTTACTAGCTGGAAAAATTCCAGCATTTTTTGTTTTAATTCATTTAATTGATTTTGCATGGATTTCCTCACTCTATCTATTATACCATAAAAGGTAAACTTTCAATAAAATAGCCACTTTCTTCCCTATTCTACTAGGCTATTGCCCAAGTTTGTGATACAATAGGTAGAAACAATATTTTTAAAAAGGAGAAAAGACACATGCACATTTTTGATGAGCTAAAAGAGCGTGGTTTGATTTTTCAAACGACTGATGAAGAAGCTTTGCGTAAAGCCCTAGAAGAAGGTCAAGTTTCTTATTATACTGGCTACGATCCAACTGCTGACAGCCTTCACCTAGGCCACCTTGTCGCAATCTTGACAAGTCGTCGCTTGCAGTTGGCAGGTCACAAACCTTATGCGCTCGTTGGCGGTGCTACAGGTCTCATCGGAGATCCGTCCTTCAAAGATGCTGAACGTAGTCTCCAAACAAAAGACACAGTAGATGGCTGGGTCAAGTCTATCCAAGGACAACTTTCTCGTTTTCTTGACTTTGAAAATGGAGAAAACAAGGCTGTCATGGTCAACAACTACGACTGGTTTGGCAGCATCAGCTTCATTGACTTCCTCCGTGATATCGGAAAATACTTCACTGTCAACTACATGATGAGTAAGGAATCTGTGAAAAAACGGATTGAAACAGGGATTTCTTACACTGAGTTTGCTTACCAAATCATGCAAGGTTACGACTTCTTCGTCCTTAACCAAGACCACAATGTAACGCTTCAAATCGGTGGTTCTGACCAGTGGGGAAATATGACAGCTGGTACCGAATTGCTTCGTCGTAAGGCTGACAAGACTGGCCACGTAATCACTGTTCCATTGATTACAGACGCAACTGGTAAGAAATTTGGTAAATCAGAAGGAAACGCAGTCTGGCTCAATCCTGAAAAGACTTCTCCATACGAAATGTACCAATTCTGGATGAACGTTATGGATGCAGACGCTGTTCGCTTCTTGAAGATCTTTACTTTCTTGTCACTTGAAGAGATTGAAGACATTCGCAAACAATTTGAAGCAGCTCCACACGAACGCTTGGCTCAAAAAGTCTTGGCTCGTGAAGTTGTCACACTTGTTCACGGCGAAGAAGCCTACAAGGAAGCCCTCAACATCACTGAGCAACTCTTTGCAGGAAACATTAAAAACCTTTCTGTCAAAGAACTCAAACAAGGACTTCGCGGAGTGCCAAACTACCAAGTACAGGCAGACGAAAACCACAATATCGTGGAACTGCTCGTTTCATCTGGTGTGGTTAACTCAAAACGCCAAGCCCGTGAAGATGTCCAAAACGGAGCTATCTACGTAAACGGCGACCGTATCCAAGACCTTGACTATGTCTTGAGTGACGCAGATAAGCTTGAGAACGAACTGACTGTTATCCGCCGTGGTAAGAAAAAATACTTTGTATTGACTTACTAAACTATTCAACATTTATCTATAAACAAAGGAGTTATCCTCGAGAAAGGTAACTCCTTTTTGCTGTTAATAAATCTCATCTATCTAGTTTTAATAGACAGACTACGCAGTACAATGCGCAAGGTTGTTAGATTATGTAAGATAGAGAGATTTGAAGGACTGAGCCAATTAAACAAGCCAAAGCCAATCAAACTACTATTTACGACAACGGTATCTTGAATATTCTTCTTGATGAGTTTTTGCAAAGATGATGATAGCGAATCCAACTCTTGGAAGAAATCCAAGCGATTATCTAACAATAAGATATCACTCATCTGCTTAGAAATATCTGCACTCTCATTCATCACCACACCGATATCTGATAGGGTTAGAGCCGCTGAGTCATTCAACCCATCCCCAACCATCAAAATAGTGTGACCTGCTTTCTGCAGTTCCTCTACTAACTCAAATTTTCCATCAGGTTTCAAGTCTGTATAGACCTGATCAAAGGGCAAATCTTTGACTAATTCCTCTGTTCTAACCAAGGTGTCCCCTGTTGCCAGAATCAATTTTTTCCCCTGCGCCTTAAGTTTCTCCAAGGCTGTTTTTGCTTCTTTTCTCAAAGGAGTATGAATGCAGAACATTCCAATTAATTCATTCTGGTAGGCTAAGAATAAGAGATTGTAGTGGCTCTTGTACTCTTCAATTAAAGCATTTTGTTCTGAACTGATATGAATTTGCTCATCCTGCATCAAAACATAATTCCCAATAAGAACTGGTTGCCCATCTATATGAGATTTGATTCCCTTGCTTGCAATATATTGGAGTTTCCCATGCATTTCCTCATGTTCAATCCCCTCTATCTCAGCTTGCTTGACAATGGCATTAGCAATAGGATGATAAATGTGTTCCTCAAGACAGGCACTGATTCTGAGAATATCTTCCTCACTATAGTCCCCAAAAGGTAACACCTTTTCAACTATAGGATAGCTAGTTGTGATTGTTCCCGTCTTATCAAACAAGAAAGTATCAACTTCCAGATATTTCTCCAGAACATCCCCATCCTTAATCACCATTTCACGATTCAACCCCTCCTTGATAGCTGTCAAATAAGCTACAGGAGTAGAGATTTTCAAAGCGCAGGAAAAATCGACCAATAGGAAAGAAATAGCCTTAGAAAAAGAACCTGTTAATAGGTAAGTCAGACCAGCCCCCAAGAAATTATATTTGACGACCTTATCCGCCATCTTGATGAAATAGCGTTGTTTCGTTTTCTTATTTTCTTCAGATTTCTTCATCAACTCAATCAGCTGTAAAATCCGGCTGTTCATCTGATTATCGGTTACACGAATGCGTAACTCTCCAGTTTCTAATACTGTATTTGCACAAACCAAATCAGACTCTCTTTTTTCAACTGGAAAACTCTCTCCCGTCAAGGAACTTTCGTTGACCATACCTAAACCTGAAACTACTTGTCCATCAAACAAAATTTCATTTCCTTGAGATAAGACCAGGACATCTCCTATTTGAACATCGGAACTCTTGATACTAACAACCGTATCGCCCTGTACTAGGAATACATCGCTCTCTTTTGCAAGAAGGCTTTGTTCTAAATCTGTTGCAGTTTTTTTCAAGGACCACTGATCTAAATGATTCCCCAAATCAAGCATAAACATGATATTGCTAGCCGTCTTGGATTGGTTCATAAACAAGGACAATAAAATCGCCGAACAGTCCAAGACCTCCATCGTTAGTTCCTTACGCGCTAGGGTCTGATAGGCTTCTCTAACATAACCCAAAGCCTGATAACAAGTCCATATATAGCGAATTGGAGACGGCACAAGACTACGAAAAAGCACACGCTTAATCGCTGCACCTGAAACAATAGAATAAGCACTCTCTTCTCTACGAATGGGAAGAGTCATCAACTCAGAAACTTTCCCTTTATCAATTCTTTTTAAAAAGGCTTCTGCATTGTCTAATACAGAGAAGCCTTCTTTTATGCGTAGAGTAAAGTGCTGTTGATCCATGTAAAATTGGATAGACTCAATCCCCTTTTCATCTCTCGCCAAGGAACGAAGATAGTCTTGAATATCCAAGGTGAGTGAAAAAGAAGATGATAGTCGGATATGTTGGTATCCTCTATGTAGCACTTTAAAAGACATATTATTCTCCTATAAGGCTATCTAATTGCTCTTCTTTTTTCTCTTGCTCGTACAAATATTTGGCATCTTGCAAGACATCGTCTCCATGTTGCTTCACAACAGAAACAGATGCATCTAGCTCGTCTTTCAACTTGTAAGCCTTAGCCAAAGCTTTAGAATAACCTTTTTTAGCTTCCTTACTTGCTAAGATTTTCAAACCAAGGGTACCAAATGCAACACCACCTAAAAAGAGTGATGATTTTTTCGCAACTTTTGCGACGGTCAATACTTCTTTTAACATACTTATTTCCTCCTAGCTATTATTATATATTAATTTGTATATAAAAGCAATTTAATTTTGGTACTTTGAAAAGTAATTATACTACTATTTAATTCTATTACAACTCATCCTAAAGTTGCTTTCATTTGCCTCTTTTGATACACTTAAACTATGAATACAAATCTCAAACCCAAACTTCAACGTTTTGCTTCTGCGACTGCCTTTGCCTGCCCTATCTGTCGAGAAAATCTGACTCTGCTAGAGAGCAGTCTCAAATGCAACAATCGCCATTCTTTTGACCTGGCAAAATTCGGCTATGTCAATCTAGCTCCTCAAATCAAGCAATCTGCTAACTACGACAAGGAAAATTTTCAAAACCGTCAACAAATCCTAGAAGCCGGCTTTTATCAAGCTATTCTAGAGGCCGTCTCTGACTTACTTTCAAACTCAAAAAATGCCAAAACAATTTTAGATATCGGTTGTGGCGAAGGATTCTATTCTCGCAAACTCCAAGAAAGTCATCCTGACAAAACCTTCTATGCCTTTGATATTTCCAAAGATTCAGTCCAAATCGCTGCCAAGAGTGAACCCAACCGGGCAGTCAATTGGTTCGTGGGTGACTTAGCTCATCTTCCTATAAAAGACGATAGCATGGATATCCTGCTTGATATCTTTTCGCCTGCCAACTATGGAGAATTTCGTCGCGTTTTATCCAAAGACGGCATCTTGATAAAGGTTATCCCAACGGAAAATCACCTCAAGGAAATTCGCCAGAAGGTACAAGACCAACTGACAAACAAGGATTATTCTAACCAAGATATCAAAAATCATTTCCAAGAACACTTTACCATCCTATCTAGTCAAACTGCCTCTCTGACTAAAACTATCACAGCAGAGCAGCTCCAAGCCCTACTCAGTATGACTCCTCTCCTCTTTCACATCGACCAGACTAAGATTGACTGGAGCCAACTGACAGAGATTACTATTGAGGCTGAGATTCTGGTTGGGAAAGTACTATAATTGACACAAAAAACCGCATTTCAAGAAGATATGCGGTTTTAAATTGCAATTTTTAAACTATCTATCTAAAGGGAGTTGAAATTTAATAATTCTAAGCTCTAATCTTTATTTTCGATTCGATATAACAAACTTATCAATGAATAGTAAATGATATAAGGCAAGTACAGACCCCCAGAAACTACCTCGAAGAGAGATTTCTTGATGATTTAGAGGAAACAAATCATGGTTACCAATATAGAGGCAGGTCAAAATAACAAATACAATCCAAAATAAATCCGTCCATTTATATTTTGAAAAATATTTTTTCCACATAAGAACACCTTCTTTCCTATAATCATATTATAACACTCTATGTAAGCGAATACAAGCAATATGAGGTAAGCAACTACAAAGAAACATAAGGCTGAAGACAGTAAAAACCAGCATTTTAAGCGCTGGTTTATTGTTTTAAACTAGGTTTCTTACAAAGCTTACTAACACTAATCTTTAAAAAAAGTTAGTTTTTGAAGTTGATTAATTGTTAGTTTCCCAAACTGTACTCTTTTTTTATTTTTTAAACCCCAATAACTAAGGGCAAGTAATGCTACAACCCAAGCAAAAGTGATTCCCAAACTGTCAAAATTCAACTTGAAATCTGGTTTATTAAAGAAATCTACATAAACTCCTAAGAAAGTTGTATCCATAAATTTCTTGATTTCTGAGCTAACTTGAGAAAACATCGGCAAGAATGAGAGACCAAGCATTGGAATCAAACCATAAACCTGAGCCTGCGTTTGTGTCTCTGAAATAGCTCCAATCACTAAATTTAAGAGGATTGTACATAGTGCTACCAGAGAGGCTACTACAAGGTATACAGGATAATCTTTTGCGAAATCCACTTCAACCATAATAGGGAAGGAAATAACTGAAGATAAGGCAAAGATTACAGGATAAAATAACACGGAAACAAGATATTCTCCACGGCGAACTCCGCTTAAAATGAGTGTTTTAAAAATTCTTTTTTCTTTTTCCTCTGCAATAGAGTTTGAAATCATTGACCCAGAAGAAAATGAGAATGCCATTGTTAAAGAACTAAACAATAGTGTTTTCCCTTGAGTGCCATCTGTATTCATAAAATTTTGGAAGAGTAGAACCATAAAGAATGGGAATACTACCTGTACCAAAGTGTTTTTGTTTGTTAATAATACTTGTGTCCTCAACCAGATAAGGGCTAAAATTCTCTTAAACATCTAATTTTTCTCCTGTCAATTTAATAAAAATATCTTCTAAAGTGGGTTCACATGAGTGAATCGTCATCATTTTTTTATAATCTTCTTGCTGCAAGTCTTCAAAGCGCACTACCTTTTTAGTAGAATCACTATAAGTTACTGCAACCTTTTTTTCCGTGTTGTATTTTTGGATAATTTCGCTTGGGCTTCCTTGTTCAATAAGATCACCTTTATTCAAAAGAGCTAGGTTATCACATAATAAAGTCGCCTCATTCATATCATGAGTAGTTAAGAAAATGGTTGTTCCTCTTTCCTTTAACTCCTGTAGTAATTTGTGAATCTTCTTTGAGGTTGTGGGATCTAACCCACTTGTAGGTTCATCTAAAAATAGAACTTTAGGATAATTGATTAAAGCACGAGCTAAAAGCATCCGTTGACGCATTCCTGTAGAAAGTTTCTCAGCTGGAGTGTCTTTACTATCATACAGACCAACTTGTTTTAGAATTTCTTCAATTCGGGATTTTGAAACTCCGTATAGTCTTGCAAATAGCAACAAGTTATTGTACAAATTTAATTTTTCGTAATAACCACTTGTGTCACCTACTAAACCTAACTCTTCAAAATCTGACGGAAGTAATTTTTGAGAATCTTTCCCTAATAATTCTGTCTTTCCGCTGTTAGCCTGTAGCTGTCCTGTCAGAATATTGATCATTGTTGTCTTCCCTGAACCAGATGGACCTAGGAATCCAAAAATTTCTCCTTCGTTTATTGAAAAACTAATTTGATTTAAAGCAATATTATCTCCAAATCGCTTTGTAACTCTTTCTACCTTAATCATTTTATTACCTCTTTCTAATTTTAATTTCTATTTTAGAAACTTCACTCACTCCCATCGGTTATGTCAACAACTCTAATTCTAGGCTTTAAGTTGGAGTCCATTTTGATTTCTCTCATTTCATTTGGAAGCAAGAGAACTAATTTTAGTAGCTTTTCATCAAGTGTTACTTTACATAGGCGTCTGCTATCTAGACTATTTTTGATAATCAGATAATCCTTCTTGACAAACTTTTCATCCATATAATAGTCAATTGTTTTTGCCATAGTTTCCTCCCACCTGCTAATCTACATCCCGTTTAAATAGAAATGTTTCTAGCATTGCGTTCTGCTTAACTTATTTACAATAACAGTATATACCTTACGAGAGTAAAAAAACAGGACATAAATGTCCACTGACATTTATGTCCTGTTTTTAAATTGAAATTATGGAAAATCCTTATTTTTTTCCTCTATCACTCGATTTTTAAAATTCATGTCATTCAAAAATTCTGCCCCATTGATAGCTTTTTCATAGTATTGCAGGGCTTTTTCTTTATCTTTTTCTCCGTATAAGTAATATTTTGCTTCAATGAAGTCTACAGTTGGTTTTAAACTAGTATCTCCGATGTCAATCATAATTTCTCTTAAAATGCTCAATATTTCAGGTATAAATTCATGATAATCGATGTCAAGCTGATAAAGTACTAAACCTATTAGCACCCTTTGAAGCAAGTGAATATAGTTTGTATCATCATAATTTGTTTGAGATACAATATTTAGACAAACTTTTTTTAAAGTTATTTCATCTCGTTCTGCATTAACCGCTAAAGATAAAAAATACAAGTACAATAGTAGTAGATCATTTGTCGAATATTCTGTTCGCAGCATTGTTTGCTCAAAATACTCCTCAATTAAACCTTCCCCAAATTCAGCGTTTTCAGAAACATATACATCATCAATGGCTTGTAGGACTTCAACTGATACTTGCTCATCTTCAGGAAGTTGGTCATAAAAACGTTCCTGAATTTCTTCAAAGATAGCCTCACGTTGGCGGATTTTTTCTTCATCTCCATGAATAGATTGACGAATCAATTTTGTTTTTAGTTTTAGATACTCTTTGGGAACGATTAGCAATCGTTCATCAATTAACTGAGATATCGGAACTCCTAACACTTCAGCTATATAGTCTAGTTTCGCTAAGCTGGGCAAGTTATTTCCAGTTTCAATTCGACCCAACTGACGAACTGTAAGCTCTTTTTCATCTCCACAAAATGCTTCCCTACTCAATCCTTTTTCAGTCCGTAAGGTACGAATTCTTTTCCCTATTTCTAAATTTTTCATCTTATTCCTCTGTAAATAGTCTTTTGAACATAAAAATAAAAGTACTTATGCTATTTGTTTTCATCTATTATTTCAAATATATTAACTTTTTCCTGAAAAAGCTACCCATATTGCATATCAGCATCCCTTCATAATAAACAGAGAGTTTTTTTACATATCAGGAAACTCTTCTTTCATCTCCTCTATCACCCGATTTTTGAAATTTATATCATTAAAAAATTCTGCCCCATTGATAGCTTTTTCATAGTATTGTAGGGCTTTTTCTTTATCTTTTTCCCCGTATAGGTAATATTTGGCTTCTAAGTAGTCTACCGTTGGTTTTAAGTTTGAATCTTGAATTTCCATCATAATTTCTCTTAGAAAACTAAAAATGACAGAGATATCTTCGTAATATTCGTTCCTCAATTGATACAACAGTATTGCAATTAATACTCTTTGTAGTAGATGCATGTAAGTGTTATCTGAACAGTCAATTATGGTCACGATATTATTTCTTACTTTTTTAAAAACGTCATCATTTCGTTTAAAACTAATAGCATTTGATAAAAAATATAAATATAAAATCAATAAATCATTTACAGAATACTCCGTTTGTAGCAAAGTTTGATTGAAATATTCCTCAATTAAACCTTCTCCAAATTCAGCGTTTTCAGAAACATATACATCATCGATAGCCTGTAGAACCTCAACTGCTACCTGTTCATCTTCAGGAAGTTGGTCGTAAAAACGTTCTTGAATTTCTTCAAAGATTTCCTCACGTTGACGAATTTTTTCTTCATCTCCATGAATAGATTGACGAATCAATTTCGTTTTTAGCTTTAAATACTCTTTGGGAACAATTATCATGCCTTCATCAATTAACTGAGATATTGAAACTCCTAACACTTCAGCTATATAGTCTAGTTTGGCTAAGCTGGGCAAGTTATTGCCTGTTTCAATTCTTCCTAACTGACGAACAGTAAGTTCTTTTTCATCTCCACAAAAGGCTTCTCTACTCAATCCTTTTTCAGTTCGTAAGGTGCGAATTCGTTTTCCTATTTCCAAATGACTCATAATGCGCCTCTTCAAATTCTAATTTGACATCCAAACAACTACTTGTATACGTTTCCATTTTAACACACTTTCTTACAATTTTCAGATAAAAATAATTATAAGGAATAATTTTAAGCCAACACTCTATATAAGTGAGTCATTTAAATATAGTATCTGAGGTCTATTTCCACTCAAGTATCAAAAAAGCGAATTTCAATCGAAACTCGCTTTTTTACAAAATGTATTAGTATGAATTTGTATCTTATACTCAATGAAAATCAAAGAGCAAACTAGGAAGCTAGCCGCAGGTTGCTCAAAGCACAGCTTTGAGGTTGCAGATAAAGCTGACGTGGTTTGAAGAGATTTTCAAAGAGTATTAGTTCAAGTGCCAGATATCTTCGTTATACTGAGCGATTGTGCGGTCAGATGAGAAGAATCCTGCTTTAGAAATGTTAACGATAACTTTATCCAACCATGCGTCACGGTCTTCGTAATCAGCCAACATTTGCTCTTTGACTTTGATGTAGTCTTCCAAGTCAAGAAGAGTCATGAACCAGTCTTTGTTGATCAATTCATTGTAAAGACGTTCCAAGCGCTCTTTGTTTCCAGCTGCAAGAACTGCATCGCTAACGATGAAGTCAACCAATGGTTTGATAGCTTCACGAGCGTAGAATTCGCTTGATTTGTAAGCTGCTTTTGCATAAAGATCGATAACAGTTTCTGAATCTTCACCGAAGATGTAGATGTTTTCGTCGCCAACCAACTCAGCGATTTCCACGTTAGCACCGTCCATAGTACCAAGAGTCAAAGCTCCGTTCAACATGAATTTCATGTTACCAGTACCTGAAGCTTCTTTAGAAGCAAGTGAGATTTGTTCTGAGATATCACATGCTGGGATAAGGAAGCTTGCTGCAGTAACGTTGTAGTTTTCAACCATAACTACTTGCAAGTGTGGAGCTACTGCTGGATCGTTAGCAATAACTTCTGACATGCAAAGAATCAAGTGGATAATGTCTTGAGCGATTGTGTAGGCTGGAGCTGCTTTACCACCAAAGAAGATTGTGATTGGGCGAGCAGGGATGTTACCAGCTTTGATGTCAAGGTATTTGTGGATTACATACAAAGCGTTCATTTGTTGGCGTTTGTACTCGTGAAGACGTTTGATTTGGATGTCAAAGATAGAGTTTGGATTGATTTCCACACCTTGGTGTTCTTTCAAGTGACGAGCCAATTTACGTTTGTTGTGAGCCTTGATGCTTTCCAATTTTTCTTTGACAGCTTCTTTGTCTTCGTAAGACAAGAGTTTTTCAAGCTCATCAGCTTCATGGTGCCAACCTTCTCCAAGAATCTCATCCAAGTAGTGAGACAAGCTTGGGTTAGCATGCATGAGCCAACGACGGAAAGTGATACCGTTTGTTTTGTTGTTGAATTTTTCTGGGTAAAGGTCGTAGAAAGCTTTCAACTCAGAATTTTTCAAGATTTCAGTGTGGAGTGCTGCAACCCCGTTAACACTGTATCCGTAGTGGATATCCATGTGAGCCATGTGAACACGTCCGCTCTCATCAATAATTTGAACAGCTGGATCTTTCACTTCTGCTTTCACGCGACGGTCCAATTCTTCGATGATTGGTACCAAGTGAGGAACCACTTCTTGCAAGAATTCAAGAGGCCATTTTTCAAGGGCTTCAGCAAGAATTGTGTGGTTAGTGTAGGCAGTCATGCTACGAACGATTGAGATTGCTTCGTCAAGCTCAATACCACGAGCAGTCAAAAGACGGATCAATTCAGGGATAACCATTGATGGGTGAGTATCGTTGATTTGTACAACTGCGTAGTCAGCAAGGTCATGCAAGTTGCTTCCTTTTTCGATTGCTTCTTCGATGATCAATTGCGCACCGTTTGAAACCATGAAGTATTGTTGGAAGATACGGAGCAATTCACCTTGACGGTCACTATCATCTGGGTAAAGGAAGAGAGTCAAGTTGCGAGCGATATCTGTCTTGTCAAAGTTGATACCATCTTTGATAATAGAAGAATCAACTGAATCCAAGTCAAACAAACGCAAGCGGTTTTTAGTTGCTGTTTCATAACCAGTAACATCAATATCATAAAGAGTTGATGTCAAAGTAAAGTCTGCAAATGGTACTTGGTAGCTACGGCTTGAGCGAACCAACCAGTTTTGCTCTGTCAACCATGCATTTGGAATTGTTTCTTGTTGGTTGTTTTTAAGAACTTGTTGGAAAAGACCAAAGTGGTAGTTAAGACCGACACCGTCACCATTCAAACCAAGAGTAGCAATTGAGTCGATAAAGCAGGCAGCCAAACGTCCCAAACCACCATTACCAAGAGATGGTTCCAATTCAACTTCTTCAACTTCGATCAAGTCTTTACCTGCAGCTGCAAGTTCTTTTTTAACATCGTCGTAAAGACCAAGGTTGATCAAGTTGTTTGACAAGAGTTTACCAATCAAGAACTCAGCTGAGATGTAGTAAACTTTTTTCTTACCAGTGTTAACTGGTTTTTTGCTGCTTGCAAGCTTGCTGTAGTTAAGAAGAGCAAGGTAAAGCTCTTCATTGCTACATTCTGCAATGGTTTTATTGTAACGATTTTGTACAAATTCTTGTAGTGATAACATGTTTAAGGTGTCTCCTGATATTGTATTATTTCTTTAATTCTACCAAATTTTCATTGATTCGGCGATAGATTGTTGTCAAGTCAAGCAAAGTTTCTTCGACAGCTGGTGTCAATTGATCTTCAGTCATACGCCAAGACCAGTTTCCACCAAGGGTAGATGGGAAGTTCATACGAGCTGTCTCATCCAATTCAAGCAAATCTTGCATAGTTGCAATTGCCATAAAGCTAACTGATGAAAAGACTGTACGAAGCATAGCGTGTGGCACTGTTTCGTATTCTTTACGGTTAGTGTAGCGAGCCATATACTCACGAGTCGCATCATCGATCTCGTTACGGTACCAACCAAGGACCGTATTGTTATCGTGTGTTCCTGTGTACATAACTGAGTTAGCAGGTGCCAAGTGTGGGCTATCGATACTTTCGTCTTCTGGATTGAAGGCAAATTGAAGAATCTTCATTCCTGGGAAGCCAGTACGTTCACGCAACTCAATAACTTCATCTGTCATGAAGCCAAGGTCTTCGGCGATGATGTTTAGCTCACCAAGTTCTTCCTTAACGGCTGCAAAAAGCTTGTAGCCCGGACCTTTGACCCACTCACCAGGTGCTGCTGTATCGGAACCAGCAGGGATTTCCCAGTAAGATTCGAAACCACGGAAGTGGTCGATACGAACGATGTCGTAGATTTTGAAGCTTTCACGCAAGCGTTCAATCCACCATTTGTAACCATCTTTGTCCATTGCTTCCCAGTCATAGATTGGGTTACCCCAAAGCTGACCAGTTGCAGAAAACTCATCTGGTGGGCATCCTGCGATGCAAGTTGCCTTACCGTTGACATCTGTTTTGAAGAGATGTGGATTTGCCCACATATCGCTTGAATCTTCCGCTACGTAGATTGGCATGTCCCCAACGATTTCGATGTGGTTGTCGTTAGCATAGGCTTTCAATTTCAACCATTGTTGGAAGAAGAAGTACTGAGTCACACGGTGGTAAACCAACTTGTCTGCCAATTGCTCACGGTAGCTTTCAAGTGCTGAAGCTTTACGAGCACGAGCATCAGCATCTGGCCATTCAGTCCAAGCAAGATTTTCAAAATGCTCTTTGATAGCCATATACTCTGCGAAGAGTTCAAGCCATGATTGGTTGTCTTGAGCAAATTTCTCAAAATCTTTGACATCTCCTACTTCCAAGAAGCGTTTCACAGCTTTTTCTAAAAGAGGACGACGTGCGTAGTAGATTTTAGCATAATCAACTTTAGACGCATCGCTACCAAAGTCAACCCCTTCAAGGTCACTTGTTTCCAACAAGCCTTGCTCTACCAAGATATCCAAATCGATAAAATGAGTATTTCCTGCGAAGGCTGAGAAAGACTGGTAAGGAGAATCTCCGTAACTAGTTGTTCCTAATGGAAGGATTTGCCAGTAACGTTGTTTTGTGCGAACCAAGAAATCAACGAAATCGTAAGCACTTTTACCAAATGATCCGATTCCGTATGCTCCTGGAAGAGAAGAAATGTGCATCAACACACCACTTTGACGTTTTTTCATAATAAGCACCTCATGTGTTTATAGTTATTATTTCATTTTTACGAACGCAAACGTTTGCGCTATTATTAGTATATCTCATTTTTTTGATAAATGCAAGCGGTTTTAAAAAACTTTTTTGATTATTTTTTTAAGGGTTTTTCTTCATGCTTGTATATATATTCTTTATAAAAAAATAAAACCTTATAGAAAACTTCTCTTATTCCATCTCGAAACACATTGAGCCTATTTCCCATATCTAAATCAAGCAATCGTTTTCTCTCTATTTGAATTATGCATAAGGGGAAAAACATTTTATAATCTTTCTTCTATTATATGCCGTTTAAGCGTTTACTTTTCTGTCAAATTTTTTAAAATTTTTTCAAAAAAACGCTTGCAACCGTTTTCTATTTGTGTTATACTAGTCCCATAAAGGAAAACGTTTGCGTTTCCTCATTATAAAATTTGTTATTCTTTAGGAGGAATACACTATGTCATCTAAATTCATGAAGAGCGCTGCTGTGCTTGGAACTGTTACACTTGCTAGCTTGCTTTTGGTAGCTTGTGGAAGCAAACCTGCTGAAAAAGCTGCTGATGCTGGTTCATCTGCAGGGAAAGAAATCACTCTTTACGTTGAAGACCAATACAAAGCTTTCGCTGAAACAGTTGCTAAAGCTTACGAAAAAGAGTCAGGAACAAAAGTTAACATTAAATCTGGTGACCAACTTGGTGGTCTTGACAAACTTTCTCTTGACAACCAATCAGGTCAAGCTGCTGACGTTATGATGGCACCATACGACCGTGTAGGTAGCCTTGGTACTGACGGACAACTTTCAGAAGTTAAATTGAGCGACGGCGCTAAAACAGATGATAAAACTAAATCTCTTGTAACAGCTGCTGACGGTAAAGTTTACGGTGCTCCTGCCGTTATCGAGTCACTTGTTATGTACTACAACAAAGACTTGGTAAAAGAAGCTCCAAAAACTTTTGCTGACTTGGAAAACCTTGCTAAAGATAGCAAATACGCATTCGCTGGAGAAGATGGAAAAACTTCTGCTTTCCTAGCTGACTGGACAAACTTCTACTTTGCATACGGACTTCTTGCTGGTAACGGTGCTTACGTATTCGGACAAAACGGTAAAGACGCTAAAGACATCGGTCTTGCAAACGACGGTTCTATCGCAGGTATCAACTATGCTAAATCTTGGTACGAAAAATGGCCTAAAGGTATGCAAGATGGTACAGCTGCTGGAAACTTAATCCAAACTCAATTCCAAGAAGGTAAAACAGCTGCTATTATCGATGGACCTTGGAAAGCTCAAGCCTTCAAAGATGCTAAAGTAAACTACGGTGTTGCAACTATCCCAACTCTTCCAAACGGAAAAGACTACGCAGCATTCGGTGGTGGTAAAGCTTGGATCATCCCATCAAGCACTAAGAACCTTGAAGCTGCTCAAAAATTTGTAGACTTCCTTGTTTCAACTGAACAACAAAAAGCCTTCTACGATAAAACTAACGAAATCCCAGCTAACACTGAAGCTCGTTCATACGCTGAAGGTAAAAACGATGAGTTGACAACAGCTGTTATCAAACAGTTCAAGAACGCTCAACCAATGCCAAACATCTCTCAAATGTCTGCAGTTTGGGAACCAGCTGCTAACATGCTCTTTGACTCTGTAAGCGGTAAGAAAGACGCTAAAACAGCTGCTAACGACGCTGTAACATTGATTAAAGAAACAATCAAACAAAAATTTGGTGAATAAAAAATTTGTTCAAGGGGGGTGGAATTCAAATCCCCCTTTGAATTTATCAATAGAAAAACATATATAGTTTAGGTTTTGATTAGAAACCAGTATCCTATGAAAGGAGTTATTATGGAAAAGCAACAACCTAGTAAAGCAGCCCTGCTGTCTATCATTCCTGGGTTAGGACAGATTTACAATAAACAAAAAGCCAAAGGTTTTATCTTCCTTGGTGTAACCATCGTATTTGTCCTTTATTTCCTAGCACTTGCAGCCCCTGAATTAAGCAATCTCATCACTCTTGGTGACAAGCCAGGTCGTGACAATTCACTCTTTATGCTGATTCGTGGTGCCTTCCATTTAATCTTTGTAGTCGTTTATGTGCTCTTTTATTTCTCAAATATTAAAGATGCACATACAATCGCAAAACGTATTAACAATGGAATTCCAGTACCACTTACGCTAAAAGATATGATCAAAGGAATCTATGAAAATGGCTTCCCTTACCTCTTGATCATTCCATCTTATATTGCCATGACTTTTGCGATTATCTTTCCAGTTATCGTAACCTTGATGATTGCCTTTACCAACTACGACTTCCAACACTTGCCACCAAACAAATTGTTGGACTGGGTTGGTTTGACCAACTTTACGAACATCTGGAGTTTGAGTACCTTCCGTTCTGCCTTTGGTGCCGTTCTTTCTTGGACCATCATCTGGGCTTTGGCTGCCTCAACTTTACAGATCGTCATCGGTATCTTCACAGCTATCATTGCTAACCAACCATTTATCAAAGGAAAACGTATCTTTGGTGTTATTTTCCTTCTTCCTTGGGCTGTCCCAGCCTTCATCACTATCTTGACATTCTCAAACATGTTTAACGATAGTGTCGGAGCTATCAACACTCAAGTATTGCCAATCTTGGCTAAATTCCTTCCTTTCCTTGATGGTGCTCTTATTCCTTGGAAAACAGACCCAACTTGGACTAAGATTGCCTTGATTATGATGCAAGGTTGGCTTGGATTCCCATACATCTACGTTTTGACTTTGGGTATCTTACAATCTATTCCTAACGACCTTTACGAAGCAGCTTATATTGACGGTGCCAATGCTTGGCAAAAATTCCGCAACATCACTTTCCCAATGATCTTGGCCGTTGCGGCACCTACTTTGATTAGCCAATACACCTTCAACTTTAACAACTTCTCTATCATGTACCTCTTTAATGCTGGAGGACCTGGTAGTGTCGGTGGTGGAGCTGGTTCAACCGATATCTTGATCTCATGGATCTACCGTTTGACAACAGGTACATCTCCTCAATACTCTATGGCGGCAGCTGTTACCTTGATTATCTCTATCATTGTCATCTCAATCTCTATGATCGCATTCAAGAAACTACACGCATTTGATATGGAGGACGTCTAAGATGAATAACTCAATCAAACTCAAACGTAGACTGACTCAAACCCTTACTTACCTCTACTTGGTTGGCCTTTCAATCGTAATTATCTATCCACTTTTGATTACTATCATGTCAGCCTTCAAGACTGGTAACGTAGTAGCCTTTAAACTAGACAGCAACGTCGACTTTAGTTTTGCTAACTTCCAAGGCCTCTTCTCTGAAACCTTGTACGGCACTTGGTACCTCAACACTTTGATTATCGCCTTGATTACCATGGCTGTTCAAACAAGTATCATCGTACTTGCTGGTTATGCCTATAGTCGTTACAACTTCTTGGCTCGTAAACAAAGTTTGGTCTTCTTCTTGATTATCCAAATGGTGCCAACCATGGCCGCTTTGACAGCCTTCTTCGTTATGGCACTTATGTTGAACGCCCTTAACCACAGCTGGTTCCTCATCTTCCTCTACGTTGGTGGAGGTATCCCGATGAATGCTTGGTTGATGAAAGGTTACTTCGATACAGTCCCAATGTCTCTAGACGAATCTGCAAAACTAGACGGTGCAGGACACTTCCGCCGCTTCTGGCAAATTGTTCTTCCACTTGTTCGCCCAATGATTGCTGTTCAAGCTCTCTGGGCCTTCATGGGACCTTTCGGAGACTATATCCTCTCTAGTTTCTTGCTTCGTGAGAAAGAATACTTTACTGTTGCCGTTGGTCTCCAAACCTTCGTTAACAATGTGAAAAACATGAAGATTGCCTACTTCTCAGCAGGTGCTATCCTCATCGCCCTTCCAATCTGTATTCTCTTCTTCTTCCTACAAAAGAACTTTGTTTCAGGACTTACAAGTGGTGGCGACAAGGGATAATATATCCCCGCCACCCTTTTTCATTTTGGAGCTTGTGACTATAAAACTATCCTTGTATCAAGCAATTTGTCTCCTAGACTTGAAATAAAGCACATTTCTCTATATAATAATACTCATATAGAAAACACCTTTTAGAAAGATACCTATGCTTCCATATCCATTTTCATATTTTTCAAGTATTTGGGGATTTCGTAAGCCCCTGTCCAAACGTTTCGGGCTCAACTGGTTTCAACTGCTCTTTACCAGTATCTTCCTTATCAGCTTGTCTATGGTACCCATTGCCATCCAAAACAGCTCTCAGGAGACTTATCCGCTAGAAACCTTTATCGATAATGTCTATGAACCTCTGACAGATGAGGTTGTTCAGAATCTCTCTGAACATGCTAGAATTGTTGATGGCAAATTAACATATACTGGAACAGCTAGTCAAGCGCCTTCTCTTGTGATTGGTCCAAGCCAAAGCAAGGAATTACCGAAGGACTTACAACTGCATTTCGATACAAAAGAACTAGTCATCAGCAAGGAAAGTAAAGAACTGACCCGCATCTCTTACCGAGCGATTGAGACTGAGAGTTTCAAAAGCAAGGACAGCTTGACCCAAGCAATTTCCAAAGACTGGTACCAGCAGAATCGTGTCTATATCAGTCTCTTCCTAGTTCTCGGTGCCAGCTTCCTCTTTGGTTTGAATTTCTTCATTGTCTCTCTAGGAGCTAGTCTTCTCCTTTATATCACTAAGAAATCACGCCTCTTTTCATTTAGAACCTTTAAAGAGTGCTACCATTTTATCTTGAACTGTTTAGGATTGCCAACTCTGATTACGCTTATTTTGGGATTATTTGGCCAAAATATGACAACCCTCATTACTGTACAAAACATTCTTTTTGTTCTATATCTGGTCACTATTTTTTATAAAACACATTTCCGTGATCCAGATTACCATAAATAGGAGATTTTTATGCCCGTTACGATTAAAGATGTGGCCAAGGCTGCTGGTGTTTCACCTTCAACCGTAACCCGTGTTATTCAAAACAAATCAACCATTAGCGACGAAACGAAAAAACGTGTTCGCAAGGCTATGAAGGAGCTTAATTACCACCCCAACCTCAACGCTCGTAGTTTGGTAAGTAGCTATACTCAAGTTATCGGCTTGGTGCTTCCTGACGACTCAGATGCCTTCTATCAAAATCCTTTCTTTCCATCTGTCCTCCGTGGTATTGCCCAAGTCGCCTCTGAAAACCACTACGCCATTCAGATTGCAACAGGTAAAGATGCCAAAGAGCGTCTTAAAGCTATTTCTCAGATGGTCTATGGTAAGCGTGTAGATGGTTTGATTTTCCTTTATGCTGAAGAGGAAGATCCCCTGGTCAAACTGGTGGCTGATGAACAGTTCCCCTTCCTCATTCTAGGAAAATCCATTTCACCCTTTATCCCTCTTGTCGATAATGACAATGTCCAAGCTGGTTTGGATGCAACCGAATATTTCATCAAAAAAGGATGCAAACGAATTGCCTTTATCGGAGGTTCTAAGAAACTCTTCGTTACACAAGACCGTCTAACTGGTTACGAATCCGCGCTCAAGCAATACCAACTGCCTCTTGATGGCAATCTGACCTACTTTGCAAATGAATTTCTAGAGGAAAAAGGATATCAGTTTAGCCAACTCCTCTTTCAGCATGACCCTCAAATCGATGCTATCATCACAACCGATAGCCTCCTAGCCGAAGGAGTATGTGATTATATCACAAAACACCAACTGGATGTCCCTGTTCTCAGCTTTGACTCGGTCAATCCCAAGCTCAACTTGGCGGCCTATGTTGATATCAATAGCCTAGAACTTGGTCGTGTTTCTCTTGAAACTATCCTCCAGATTATCAGCGATGCTAAAAGCAATAAACAAATTTGTTACCGTCAGTTGATTGCCCACAAAATTATCGAAAAATAAAAACCAGCTCGAGCTGGTTTTTTTGGTTACTAATTTTCTGTTTCAACGAATCGTCCCAGAATATGAACATTCTCAGATACAGAGACAAAGGCACCTGGGTCCACCTGTTTCATAATCTGTTTAAATTCATTAAACTCTGCACGTGTAATGACAGTGATTAAAACTGCCTTTCTTTCGTGATTATAGGTTCCTTCTGCATCGTGGATCATGGTTGCTCCGCGGTGCAATTTTTTATGGATTTTCTCAATTACTTTATCTGGATGATTGGTCACAATCATGGCCTGCATGCGTTTTTGCTTGGTAAAGACAGCGTCTGTCACACGGCTAGAGACAAAGATGGTAATCATAGAGTAGAGAGCGTATTTCCAACCAAAGGTCAAACCTGCTATCAGCATGATGGTCCCATTTACCAAGAAAGAAATACTACCGACATTCTTACCTGTTTTCTTGCGAATGGTCAGACTGACGATATCCGTCCCACCACTGGAGATATTGTTGCGAAGAGCAAAACCAATCCCCAAGCCCATGACAACACCCCCAAAAAGGGCATTGATAATGGGATCCTCCGTCAAGGTCGCCACAGGGACAAACTGGATAAAGAAGGAACTCATGGACACCGTGATAAAGGTAAAGACGGTGAACTTATGGCCAATCTGATACCAAGCTAAAACCATCAAAGGAAAATTAATAGCGTAGAAAGCCAATGAAATTGGAATATGAAAACCAAACCAGTGATTACTCAAGGCAGAGATAATCTGTGCCAGACCTGTCGCACCACTCGAATACACATGCCCTGGTTGGAAAAAGAAATTGACCGCTACTGCTGATAAAAAACCATAGACCAGAGAAGCCGAAATCTTCTCATCATATTTTTCCCGAGAGATGCTTTGTAAGACACGTAAAATTTTTATCTGATGAGCAAAGCGACGCAGATAATAGCGCCACCGCTTAATTCGTTTTGCTTGTTTCATCTTCTTCTATTTGTAAGCTGAGTTCCTCTAGTTGTTTAAGAGCTACTGTTGAAGGAGCTTGTGTCATTGGGTCAGTTGCCTTGTTATTCTTAGGAAAGGCAATAACTTCACGGATATTTTCTTCTCCAGCAAGCAACATAACAAAACGGTCAAGCCCGATAGCCAAACCACCGTGTGGTGGGAAACCATAGTCCATGGCTTCAAGAAGGAAGCCAAATTGGTCATTTGCTTCTTCGGCTGAGAAACCAAGAGCCTTGAACATGCGTTCTTGAAGGTCTTTTTGATTGATACGAAGGCTACCACCACCAAGCTCATAACCGTTCAAGACGATATCGTAAGCAATGGCACGAACCTTAGCCAAATCACCTTCTAATTCGTGAGCAGTCTCTTCCTGTGGAAGGGTGAATGGATGGTGGGCGCTCATGTAGCGGCCTTCTTCTTCAGACCATTCAAACATTGGCCAATCAACTACCCAAAGGAAGTTGAACTTATCATTATCAATCAAGTCAAGCTCTTTGGCAATACGTCCACGAAGAGCACCGAGCGTTGCATTGGCCACTTCAAGCGTATCAGCCACAAAGAGAACCAAGTCCTTATCTTCAAGATCAAGTGCTGCTGTCAAGTCTGCTTGGATGCCAGTCAAGAATTTCGCAACTGGTCCGTTTAATTCTCCATCCACAATCTTGACCCAAGCAAGACCTTTGGCACCGTACTGCTTGGCTACTTCGGTCATCTTGTCGATGTCTTTACGTGAATAGTTGTCCGCAGCTCCTTTGACCACAATGGCTTTCACAGCAGGTGCTTCTGAGAAGACTTTGAAATCAACACCTTTGACCACTTCTGTCAAGTCCTGAAGCAACATGTCAAAACGGGTATCTGGCTTGTCAGAACCATAAAGAGCCATGGCATCATCGTATTTCATACGAGGGAATGGCAGCGTTACTTCGATGCCTTTGGTTTCTTTCATCACGCGCGCAATCAAGCCTTCTGTGATATCTTGGATTTCTTGCTCAGTAAGGAAAGACGTTTCCAAGTCGACCTGGGTAAACTCAGGCTGGCGGTCACCACGCAAGTCCTCGTCACGGAAACATTTAACGATTTGATAGTAACGGTCAAAACCAGCATTCATCAAGAGCTGTTTCGTGATTTGTGGACTTTGAGGAAGGGCGTAAAAATGCCCTTTATTAACACGAGACGGTACCAAATAGTCACGCGCTCCTTCTGGCGTTGACTTAGAAAGGAATGGTGTCTCCACGTCGATAAACTCCAACTCATCCAAGTAGTTACGGATAGAGTGGGTCACCTTGGCACGAAGTTTAAGATTTTCCAACATTTCTGGACGACGAAGGTCAAGGTAACGGTAACGCAAACGTGTATCGTCATTAGCCTCAATGCCATCCTTAATCTCAAATGGAGTTGTCTTAGCTGTATTAAGCACAGTCAAAGCTATCACGTTTAACTCAACTGCACCAGTCGGTAACTTATCATTGGCTTGCTCACGCGCAGCGACCTGACCAGTCACCTCGATAACAAATTCGCTACGAAGGCTTTCAGCTGTTGCCATGACCTCTGCAGAGACTTTTTCAGGGTTGATAACCAACTGCATGATTCCTTCACGGTCACGAAGGTCGATAAAGATCAAACCACCAAGGTCACGACGACGGCCTACCCATCCTTTCAAGGTTATTTCTTGTCCGATGTGTTCCTCACGAACACGACCAGCATACATACTACGTTTCATTGTTTCTCTCCTCTTTTATTCTGTTACTATTTTACCATAAAAGCGCAGGCTCTTCATGAAAATCAGCAGAAAAGTTTGCCAGTCTTTAAAAATCAAGTGAAGACTCTAAAAATTAACGCCCATACAAAAATCCGATGAACTTCATCGGACTCTTTTATTTTGAATTGTTGCCTGCTTTACGCTTTTCAGCAATTTCAGCTGCCTTTCGAGGCAAGACAATTTCCGTTGTGTAGGCTGTCCCAAAACGCCAGATACCGGCAATAGGGGCAAAGACCACTGCTAGATGACTGTAGAAGAAATCGCCCTTGAAGGCATAAGCTAGTGCCCCAATGATGAAAAATAGAACGACTGCTTGAATCACTGCTAATAAAATTACTCGTTTCATGTGACCTCCTGACTCTATTATAGCATGAGAATCATCAAAAAGCTGACTAAATTATTCAAAGCATGTAGTGAAATACTGTAAAGAAGACCTTTTCGGCTTACATAAGCCATACCCAAACTCAATCCTAGACTAGCATAAACTAAAAACTGTTGCAAAGTTCCTGGAGAATGAATCAAGGCAAACAGAACACTCGATACCAGAAGGAAAAGCAGAGTTTGTTTACTATTGTCCTGCTTAGGAAAGAGATAGCGTGCTAACATCCCTCTAAAGATGAGTTCTTCCGTCAAAGGAGCAAAAATAACGACCGCAAAGAATGAGAAAAGTGGCTGAGCCAAGGTCAGGTCTGTCGCTGTTTGCTGATTTACCGAAGGATCATTTGGTAGGAAAAATTGAACGACAAGAGATATGAACCAAACCAAGGCAGGGAGCCAAATAAATCGGTTAAAACTACTCTTCTCAATATGGACAGGAGCTTTCTGATACCATTTATAAATGACGTACACATATACTCCAGCCAAGGCCACATAGAGCAAGGTAGTAGCATAGGGTGAAGCGCCTAGATTCAAAGCTTCTACAGCCCCACTCTGAACGGTACCATAGATAAACACAAAGGATAGAAGGGCTAGAAAAAACCAGCCAAAGTTTTTAAGTAATTTCATATAGATCTCCTATCTTGCTTTATAGCTATTTTTCAATACAAAGAGGTTCGCTATTCCTAACACAAGTACCCAGGCAAGTAACATACCAATATTAGAAAAAGATATTTCCCCACCTTTTTTATTTAAAAGATTTACAATTGGACCGACGAACGAGTAATCTAACACTTTCTGAGCCGTATCATTTTGAAGAGCAATTATAGGTAAAAAAGAGACAATTAACATAGGGAAGATACTATAAACTTGCGCTTTAGATTGAGTATCTGACACCGCACCGATTAGAAGGTTGAGAAAAATAATACTAATAGTTGCTAGGAGCAAATAGATAACGTAGGCAAATAAATAACCAGATATATCTACTTTAAGATAGATGGGAAGTACAATCATAGCAAGTAACATTATCAGAATAGGGAGAACAAGCATACTGAAAGTATATTCTGTTGCTGTCACACCACTTAGAATGAGTGATTTAAGATTTCGTTTTTCCTTATCTTCTGCCATCATAATCGATACCATATAACCACTTCCCATACTCAAGACCATCGTCAAACTCGTAGAGAGGAGAAACATACTCAATTCTCCATTCTTATTGAAGAATTCATTATATAGAACAGCAATTCCAAAAGGCATCAATAGAGTCGCCAACAAAGTTGAATTGCTGATAAGAACTTGCAATCTTAACCATAGTAGGGCATTTAATTTTCTAAACATCTAACTTTTCTCCTGTCAATCTGATAAAGATTTCTTCTAGAGTTGGCTCACAAGAGTGAACCACCATCAAATCTGTCGTGTCTAAATGTGGCAATTCTTCAAATGGAACTATCTGTTCTCGTCCATCGTTATAAACCACACGTACTTTCTTATCCACATGGTACTTCTGGATGATATCTTGCGGACTTCCATACTCTATTAAGTTTCCCTTATTCAAAAGAGATAAGCGATCACAAAGCAGAGTTGCTTCATTCATATCATGCGTGGTCAAAAAGATAGTTGTCCCCGCCTGCTTTAATTCTTGAAGTAGGGTATGAATCATCTTAGATGTTGTAGGGTCTAAGCCACTGGTTGGCTCATCTAGAAAGAGAATCTTAGGAGCATTCAGAAGGGCACGAGCCAAGAACATTCGTTGTTTCATTCCTGTAGATAGTTTTTCTGCGATAATATCTTTAGCATCTGCCAATCCAACCTGTTGGAGCACCTGATTTACTCTATCTGACTTGAGACCATATAACTTAGCATAGATGAGAAGATTTTTATAAAGACTCATCTTTTCATAAAAACCACTGCCATCACTAACAATACCAATTTGTTCCAAATCATTTGAGGTTAAATCTTGAGAATTCTTGCCTAACAAAACTGTTTTACCTTGATCTGCAGCCAACTGACCTGTTAAGACATTGATCATGGTTGTTTTACCTGATCCAGAAGGACCAAGAAAACCAAAGATTTCACCTTCCTTAATCTCAAAAGAAATCTGATGAAGAGCTTTTTTGCTCCCAAAACTTTTGCTTACATTTTCAACACGAATCATAGAAACTCCTTTATTTGAAATAGCGTTTTACCATAGGCAACTGCATCACATTGATATAAATATGGATGGCTCCTACAAGCAAGAAAGCTAGTAACTGAATCTCTCCTGTCAAGAAAGAAATGATAATAAGAAAAACATATAAGGCTGGTAAGACATATTGGTTTAATTGGAATAAAATTCGAAAACTCTGTTCCAAATTAGCCTGGCGCTCCCCTTCATCATAGGAATTTATATAGTCCAAGACATCCTTTGGTGTAGAGAAAAGAGCCAAATCAAACTGACGCACAATCGCAATTGTTTTAAAAAGAGATTTTTGAGCGATTAAGGATAGCACAAAGACTAAGAAAGAGAGGGAAAATGTTTGGTGGTCTGTATGCAATATAACCACTTCATTTAATGAGAGAAAAATAGACAATGAAATTGCTACGCTTGCAATATTAAAAGCAATACTTCCAAACTCGAGATTCCGATACATCTGCACATAATAGCTTTCATTCAGATCATCATCCATTTCCTCTTGATACAAGGAATGAAATTTTCTGCTTTTCTTTAGGAAATTGAAAGTCAAAAAAAGAATAATGACGGCTAGTAGTAAACTGATAGCTGATAGCCATGGTATCAAGGGTTTTACATCTAACATAATTCCGTTGGATTCGGCATCTGCCTTAAACATCCCTACAAACATGCCCAAGAAACCTCCCAAGACAATAGACATCAAAAATAACAATCCACCTTTCTTTTTCTTTTTCATATTCATTCTCCTTTTTCACTTGCTAAATTGTTTACTTTCTTTTCAATCCAGTCAACGACTGGGATAAGAGCAAAGTAGGCCCAAATAAATTGGTCACTTTGATAGGGATTAAACCAACCTAAGTCTATCCCAATCAGTAGAAATACGCTGACTAATAGAGCTATGGCCACTACATAATAAATCACTTTATACTTGTTCATCATTTTTCTCCTTTTTCTTCAACCGATTGAAAATGGACAAGAGGACTAAATTAATCCAAAACAAATACTTACTTTCAACAAAATAAAACCACCCCAGTAATGTTCCAACCATAGCGAAAGCATTCACAACGAGGGTAAGAACACTCATATAATAAAACACTTTATACTTGTTCATCACTCGTCCTCCTCCAAGCGAAATACCGATTCGACTGTTTCGTTGAAAATCTGAGATATTTTCAAGGCAATCACAACGGACGGGGTGTATTCGTCCCGTTCTAATAGGCTGATAGTCTGTCTGGAAACCTCTGCTAGCTTGGCTAGTTCGGTTTGATTGAGGCCATCGCGAGCCCGCAGCTCTTTTAGACGATTTTTTAGTTGCATGTTACACACCTACTTTCCGTCAAATTCAACAGTTTGGATATCCTCAATGCGTTGTAGTTTGAATTTTTCTTTTCCTTTTTTATTAACACGACGTAGCTTGACCCATTCCTCATCAACATCCACAACTTCCCAGTTATCTGTTCCAAAAACTTGTCCAACGATTGTCGGTGTTTTCCCAATCAATTCTTTTAAAATTCTTGACATTTCTTTATTTCCTTTCTGTTTTTGCTCAATTCTTTTGATTTTATTCTCTAGTTTCTTGACCTTTTGGGAATGGTAGATATAATACATAATCACAAGAGGTACAAATCCTAATGCCCACATAATCGTTCCTTTCTCCTTTTCTCTTAACTTGAATTTATTGTAACACATCTTTTTCTTTTTGACAATCATATTTGTCAAAAAGTTTATGATTTTTGTCATTTTGCAAAAGAAAAAGGTCAGGAGTAGGTTCCCGACCAGTTTTTCTACTATTAAAAGCCTAGTTTTTCAAAGATTTCTGAGAAGTTTTGGCTGATTGTCTCAAGTGACACTTGCACTTCTTCTCGGGTTTGGTTGTTCTTGACCGTCACTTGTCCGCTTTCGACTTCGCTTTCTCCTAGGGTGATGAGGGTCTTAGCCGCAAAGACATCGGCTGACTTGAATTGAGCTTTGAGCTTACGGTTGAGGTAATCGCGCTCTGCTTTGAAACCTTGTTGGCGAAGAGCTTGTACCAATTCCAAGGCCTTGACATTTGCCCCTTCGCCCAAGACTGCGATATAGACATCTAGGGCGTTTTCAATAGGGAGAGACACACCTTGCTTTTCAAGAATGAGAAGCAGGCGCTCTACACCAAGTCCAAAACCAAATCCAGCAGTTTCAGGGCCTCCAAAATAAGAAACCAAACCATCGTAACGACCACCCGCACAGACTGTCAAGTCATTGCCCTCAATCTCAGTGATAAACTCGAAAATCGTGTGGTTGTAGTAGTCCAGACCACGCACCATATTGGTATCGATGATATAGTCTACTCCAAGATTTTCCAACATCTGACGCACAGCATCAAAGTGAGCTTGACTTTCTTCATCAAGGAAGTCCAAGATAGACGGTGCATTCTCTACTGCCACCTTGTCTTCTTTTTCCTTAGAGTCCAATACACGGAGAGGATTTTCCTCCAAACGACGTTGGCTATCCTTAGACAAGGTTTCCTTGAGCGGTGTCAAATAGTCAATTAAGGCTTGACGGTAGGCCGCACGGCTCTCAGGATTTCCAAGAGTGTTAAGATGTAATTTGACACCTTGGATACCGATTTCTTTCAAGAAATGGGCCGCCATCGCGATTGTTTCCACATCGGTAGCTGGATTGCTAGAGCCAAAACATTCAACACCAATCTGGTGGAACTGGCGCAAACGTCCTGCCTGTGGACGCTCATAACGGAACATAGGGCCCATGTAGTAGAACTTGCTTGGCTTTTGCACTTCTGGGGCGAAGAGTTTATTTTCCACATAGGAACGGACAACGGGCGCAGTTCCTTCTGGACGGAGGGTAATATGACGGTCACCCTTGTCATAGAAATCGTACATTTCCTTGGTTACGATATCCGTCGTATCTCCGACAGAGCGACTGATAACCTCGTAATGCTCAAAAATAGGCGTGCGCACTTCTGCATAGTTATAGCGCTTGAAAATCTCACGGGCAAAGCCCTCAACGTACTGCCATTTGGCAGATTCAGCAGGTAAAATATCCTGCGTTCCTTTTGGTTTTTGTAATTTCATAGGGAATCCTCTTTAAACTTAATAGTCTTATTTTACCATAAATAGAAGGATTAAAACAGTGAGAAAAAAATTAGGATTCAAATATCATTTTTGAGATTAATAACTGTCAAAAGAATAGCTATCAAGGAAAGACCAACAAATAACATCCAAGTCAACTGTATATTCCATACAGCAACAAGTGAAAAACAAGCTGTTCCCACAGGTATGGATAAGGTGAACAATAAACCTAAAAAATTACTGGTACGAGCTAGAACCTCTGGAGCTAGATTTTTCAGGAGCATGGCACTAATCTTTGGTTGAACTTTAGCAGACACATACAGAGTTGAACAGAGAAATAGTAAACCAAGTACGACTTGATTGAATAAATTAGCTAGACCAATTAGACTGAGTCCTACGGTCACCCACATCATCAATCTAGGCAAGGACTGCTTCCCAAAATAATCATTGCCCGTAAGGCTACTGATGATGATTGCTAACAAAGCACAGACTTGACTGATAAATAATGCCTCTGTGTAAGAAAAGTCCAAAAGAGAATGGCTCAAAAAGAAGATGTTATAGATGCTTCCTAAAGCGCCACCCAAGGCATTGATAAGTAAGACAGCAAAGATCATGAATCCAAAGTTTTTCTGTCCACCTTTAAGAAAAACGAGACGTAAATTTCGATAAATCGTTAGGAACTGCTCTTTGATCGGAAGCTTCTCATTTTTTAGTGATTCACCATCAGCAGATGATATTGACAGGTTCAATTTGCTTTTTCCTAAGAAGAGGATAACGGCTGATACTAGGAAAAAACAGGCATTTATTCCCGCAACAAGAGAAAAATTATTGACCGATAGCCCTAAGAGCCAGACTCCGAAAGCTTGACCACCAATGGCTGAAATATAGGTGATAAACTGTGAAAAAGAATAAGCTTCCATCAAATCCTCTTCAGCTACTTTTTCCTTAATAAGAGGCATGCGCAAACCACCAGCAAAATCACTGGCTACATCACTAATGACATTGATGAGGCAAAGGGTCGAAAAGGCAAAGAAACTCGCTTGCTGAACAACTAGGGCTGCTAGAAAAAATAAAACCGCCTGAAATAAACCTACATAGGTCATCCATTTGACCTTGTCCCTCGTGTAATCTGCCCGAATCCCTACAAAAACTGTAAAGAGAGTCGGAAGAAGCATGACAATATTCGCCATAGCAACCGCAAAAGAGGCGTGTTGCAAGGTTGATGCATAGACGATAAAGACCAGATTGAAAATCGAAGCACCAAAAGCATTGAAGAAGCGTGACAAAGTCAAGAGTCGATAAGCTTGATTTCTGAACAATAGTTTCATAGGTAATCTCCCTTCTTGTTCAAATACTCAATGAAAATCAAAGAGGAAACTAGGAAGCTAGCCGAAGGTTGCTCAAAACAGTGTTTTGAGGTTGCAGATAGAACTGACGAAGTCAGTAACATCTATACGGCAAGGTGAAGCTGACGTGGTTTGAAGAGATTTTCGAAGAGTATAAGTTTTATATGAAGTATGACTATAGTATAGCACTTAGAAATTCTAGAGGAAAAACTTTTGAATATATGCAACAAATAAAATGAGCAAAAAGAAACGATAGAATTTCTCCAGTGACACGAGAGAGCCCAACAGTTCTATCGCTTAAAATTTCAAATTATTTTCTTAGTTTGCAGATATTCAACAATCGGTCGTATTTCTATAGTATTCGGCAGATTTGTCACAGCCTAACATCTCAAAAATACGGACAGCATCTTCCATCTTTTTATAGCCTTCCTTGACTCTGCCTTGCTTACTATCAAGGAGACCCTCTGCCCACAAATAGACAGTTCGGAAATATGTCTCATTTTCCTCGTAAAAATGCTCTCCTATGACACGTTTAAAATAAGAGGCATTGGTAAATTCTTCACATTCAATACTGGCTAAAAAGCCATTCAATAGTATAGTGTGAAACAGATTTCGATTACCAGACATTTCCATTAGAAAATCAGATTTACGTACCATCTCTCTAACATACCTAGTGAAAAGAGAAACAGATAGAAATGGTGAACTGACTGAAAATAAATTGAGTTCATAGATTCCCCAAATCTCGGTAGAAAACAAATAATCATGAAGGACTTTCCCTTCCTCTGCCGTTAACTCTACCGTATCATCCATACTCTTCATATAAGACTTGATAATAATGGCATTTAGAATATGTTTCTGTTTGTTTTGAGAATGGGCATGCTTTTGATACTCCCTGCGATACAAATCCTCAAGCGGAGCTATATTCTTTGGATCCAAGACATCTATGATTTCTTTTCTCAACTCAGAATCTGTATCATACTGAAAACCTCTCGCCAGAAAGAGGATTTCCTCTACACTGGCAGATATATTTTCTAGGGCAAATAGAAACTTTTCCACCGAAAGCTCACTCTGACCTGTTTCAAAGCGGGACAACATAGACGGCGAAAATTGTCCCCCAGTTGCTTGTCTCAGCGAGATATTTCTTGACTCTCGTAATTGTCTAAAGACTTTTCCAATCTGCTCCATAGGCATCCCCTTGATTCAGTATTTTCTTCATTTTATCATATTTTTCAGAAAATTCATCAAAAACTTGCCAAATTGTCAGAATTATGAGAAAATAGAGGATATTTATCACGTGGAGGGACTGTTATGAGAGACGATATCAAAATCAATGACCGTGCTTTGGCCTTGCAAGACCAAATTATCGAAAAACTAGAGAAGGTTTTTGATACAGATGTGGAATTGGATGTTTACAATCTAGGTTTGATTTATGAAATCAATCTGGACGAAACAGGTCTCTGCAAGATTGTCATGACCTTCACCGACACTGCCTGTGATTGTGCCGAAAGCCTGCCTATCGAAATCGTTGCAGGTCTCAAACAAATCGAGGGTATCGAAGATGTCAAGGTTGAAGTTACCTGGTCGCCTGCCTGGAAGATCACACGAATCAGTCGCTACGGCCGTATTGCCCTTGGACTACCACCTCGTTAAGCAGGCAAATCACTTTTGAAGATGAAAATAAGCAAGCCGAAGTTGGCTTGCTTTTTGAGTTTATTTTTTACCTGACTTGTCCATATTCCAGAAGTCTGTCACGGCTCCGCGTGAAGCGGATGATACGATGTGGGCATATTTACCGAGGACACCACGACTGTAAAGTGGTGGCAAGGTTGTTTCTGCCTTACGTTTTTCAAGTTCTTCTTCCGATACGGCCATGGAAATTTCTTTAGTATCTTGGTCAACTGTAACTATATCGCCTGTACGGAGGTAGGCAATTGGTCCACCATCCTGAGCTTCAGGGGCGATATGTCCAACAACCAGACCATAAGTACCACCAGAGAAGCGTCCATCTGTCAAGAGGGCAACCTTGTCTCCTTGACCTTTACCAACGATCATTGAAGAAAGTGAGAGCATCTCAGGCATTCCTGGACCACCCTTCGGTCCAACAAAACGGACAACGACTACATCGCCATCAACGATTTCATCTGTCAGAACGGCCTGAATAGCATCTTCTTCTGAATCAAAGACCTTAGCTGGACCAACGTGACGACGCACTTTCACACCTGATACTTTAGCAACCGCACCATCAGGAGCAAGGTTCCCGTTCAAGATGATAAGCGGACCGTCCGCACGTTTTGGATTTTCAAGTGGCATGATAACTTTTTGACCTGGTGTGAGGTCTGCAAAGTTAGCCAAGTTCTCAGCAACTGTCTTACCAGTACATGTGATACGGTCTCCATGAAGGAAGCCATTCGCCAAGAGATATTTCATAACCGCAGGGACACCACCGACTTCATAGAGGTCTTGGAAGACATACTGACCAGAAGGTTTCAAGTCAGCCAAGTGAGGCACACGTTCTTGGATGGTATTGAAGTCCTCAAGTGACAAGTCAACATTGGCAGCATGGGCAATGGCAAGCAAGTGAAGAGTGGCGTTTGTAGAACCACCTAGAGCCATGGTTACAGTGATAGCATCTTCAAAGGCTTCACGAGTCAAGATATCTGATGGTTTGAGACCGAGCTCCAACATCTTAACAACAGCACGTCCTGCTGCTTCGATGTCTTCTTTCTTATCAGCTGATTCAGCTGGGTGAGATGAAGAGCCTGGCAAACTCATACCGAGAACTTCGATAGCAGTCGCCATGGTATTAGCAGTATACATACCACCACAGCCACCAGGGCCAGGGCAGGCATTACATTCGAGACGTTTCACGTCCTCAGCTGTCATGTCACCGTGGTTCCATTTTCCGATACCCTCAAAAACAGAAACCAAGTCAATGTCTTTGCCATCAAGATTTCCCGGTGCAATGGTTCCACCATAGGCGAAAATAGCTGGAATATCCATATTGGCAATGGCAATCATAGAACCAGGCATGTTCTTATCACAACCACCGATAGCGACAAAGGCATCGACATTGTGCCCACCCATAGCCGCCTCGATTGAGTCCGCGATGATATCACGAGATGTCAAAGAGAAACGCATACCAGGCGTTCCCATGGCAATCCCATCCGCTACAGTAATAGTTCCAAACTGCACAGGCCAAGCACCTGCAGATTTAACACCTTCTTTAGCCAATTTCCCAAAATCATGCAAGTGAATGTTACATGGTGTATTTTCCGCCCAAGTCGAAATCACTCCCACAATCGGTGTTTCAAAATCCTTATCTGTCATACCAGTCGCACGAAGCATGGCACGGTTTGGTGATTTTACCATACTATCATAAATGCTACTGCGGTGACGTGTATCTAATTCAGTCATTTGTTCCCTCCCATTTCAGTTCTTACTATTATAACACATTTCAAAAGCAATGAACAGAAGAAAATTCTTGAATTTTCAGAAAATTCTATATAAATATGAAATATTTAAAATTAAAAATAATAAAGCGGATTAGTGCACTTTCTGATAACCAGAATATGCTTTTTAATCCGCTTGCTTTAAATAACGTAATGTAATGTAATTTTTACATAAGTTCTTTCAGATAAGTGTATTTAACATCTATCTTGCATTATAAAACTCTAAAACTTTCTCTTTTATATTCGATTCACTCAAACCATACTCATTAAGAAGATAATCCATTTTCCCTACTTGACCGAATCTTTCTTGAACACCCATCCGATGAATTTTTGTTATTCCATCATCAGAGAATAATTCACATAAAGCACTGCCAATTCCACCTATCTGATTGTGGTTTTCTACAGTAAATATAGTTTTTCCACTTAACATTGTTTTTATCTGTTCTGGTATCGGTTTGATTCTAAATAAATCTATCACACCTACTGAATAACCTAATTTAGACAGTTCATCCGCAACTCGAATACTTGGAGCAACCATTATGCCAGAAGCAACTATTACAACATCTTCACCGTGTCTTAACTCAATGTAGCCTTTAGAAAAATCTTCTCCACCTTGATATACAGGTTCTGGAGCTTTTCTAATTGTTCGAATATATTTTAATCCTTTTAAGTCTAATGTCTGGTTCAAGATTTCACGAAATTGGATATCATCAGTTGCTTCGAAAATGATTGATTTAGGAATTAAACGTAACAATCCAATTTCTTCAAATGGCATATGTGTCCCACCATTCATTTCTGCCGTTACTCCTGCATCTGATCCAATCACAGTGGCATCCAATTGTGCGTATCCAAGAGAAATAAATAATTGATCAAATACTCTTCGTGAAGCAAAAGGACCAAATGTATGAAGATAAGGTCTAAACCCCTGAATAGATAAACCTGCTGCAAGCCCGACCATTTCTGCTTCCATGATTCCAACATTCACATAACGGTCTCCAAAGTCCTTTTCAAGATTGTTAGTAGCCATCGAACTTGACAAGTCTGCTTCTAAAACTACTATATCAGAATAACTTTGATTAGTCTCTAGAAGGAAATCTCTATACACATGTCGTAATTCTTTCGTACTTCTCATCATTCTGTTTCCTCCAATTCCTGACTTAATCTTTCTACAACTGAAGTTAACATTTGTCTCTCCTCTACAGTAGGGCGAAGATGATGATTGGATTTCATTTCTTCCAGCTCTCGAACTCCTTGACCTTTAATAGTGTCTAATACAATACACTTAGGGGATGAATTATTTGACTGTTTTAATTGGATAATCCCTTCATAAATTTCTCTAATATCTGAACCATTGACCCTAATGGATTCAAATCCAAATGCTGAGAATTTTTCTACAAAATCACCTGGATTACAAATATCCTTTGTAAAACCATCTAATTGTTTTTTGTTATCGTCTACAAATACAATTAAATTAGATAACTGTTGATGAGAAGCAAACTGTATAGCCTCCCAACATTGTCCCTCATTTAACTCACCATCCCCAACAATAGCATAGGTATAAAAGGAACTTTTTCTTATTTTCTGACCATATGCAAGTCCGGTTGCAACACTAATTCCCTGTCCTAAAGAGCCAGTTGTCATATCTATGCCCGGCGTTAGATTTCTATCAGGATGAGACGGTAATTTGGTTCCATTTGTATTTAAAGAATATAAGAATTCTTTGTCAAAGAAACCATTCAAATAGAGTGTGCTATACAAAGCTGGTCCAGCATGTCCCTTGGATAAAACAAAATAATCCCTATCTCGTGATGCAAATATTTCTGGAGTCATCGGCATTATTTCACCATAAAGCACTGCTAAAACTTCTACGATAGACAGACTTCCTCCATAATGGCCAAATCCAAGATGATTCAATGTTCTAAGAGTATTTAATCGGATTTTTGTTGCAAATTTTCTTAACTCATCTTCTCTATTTTCACTTGAAATCATCCCTTATTCCTCCTTTGCAGACGGCTTTTTAATAAAGGATACTCCAAACATAACTGCTAGAATAAGAACCAGACCAATAACAATGCCTGCTTGTGAACCAAACTGATTCAACATTCCTAAAATAATTCCTGATAGACCAAAATCTGCATCTGAGAAAGTTGATCCTTGGAAACCAAGTCCTCCTAAAACTGGCATTAAAAAGACTGGAAGAAAACTAATTAAAATACCTTGTAAAAATGCTCCAATAGTAGCTCCACGAACACCACCAGATGCATTCCCAATAACACCTGCAGTCGCTCCACAGAAGAAATGAGGCACAACACCTGGTAAAATAACAACCGTTCCTGAAGCAATCATAATTGCCATACTTACTAAACCACCAACAAAACTAGAGATAAATCCAATTAGAACTGCATTGGGTGCATAAGTATAAACAATCGGACAATCCAAAGCAGGTTTTGAATTAGGTACAAGACGCTCTGAAATACCTTTAAAGGCTGGAACAATTTCACCCAAAATAAGGCGAACACCTGCTAAAATAACAAATACCCCTGCTGCAAATTGACCTGCTAATTGTAAAGCATAAACTAGACCACTTGTACCACTACTGATTTCTTTTTCTATATATTCTGACCCTGCAAAGATAGCTACAATAATGTAAATAACTGCCATGGATAAAGTAATACTAACAGTACTATCACGTAAAAAAGCTAAACTCTTTGGAAATTTAATGTCCTCTGTTGATTTTGATTTGTCACCGATAAGGCTACCAGTAAAACCACTTAACCAATATCCCAAAGAACTGAAATGACCTAAAGCAACCTTGTCATTTCCAGTTAATTGAACCATATATTTTTGTACAAATGCTGGAGAAATACTCATAATAATACCGAGTGCTAATCCTCCTAGTAAGATAAGAGGCAAACTTGTAAAACCAGCAACTGATAAAATGACCGCAATCATACACGCCATATATAGAGTGTGGTGCCCTGTTAAAAAGATATATTTGAATCGAGTAAAACGAGCGATTAAAATATTGAATACCATACCTGCAAACATAATCATTGCAGTAGCCGAGCCATATGTTGTTAAAGCTACAGCTACAATTGCTTCATTATTCGGTACAACTCCAGATAAATGAAAAGCATGCTCAAACATGGTACCAAATGGATTTAAAGAATTTTGTACAATTCCTGCACCACCAGATACAACTAAGAAACCAACAAAGGTCTTAATTCCACCTTTAATAATATCAGGTAATTTCTTCTTCTGAAGAACTAATCCTAAGATTGCAATTAAAGCTACTAAAATAGCTGGTGTACTAACAATATCCAATATGAACTTCATCATGACGCTAGCCTCCTAAATAAGTCCTTTTTCTTCACAAAGTTTAGTAATTAATTCTCGTAGTTCATCCATATCAATAATACTATTTAAGATACGAACATCTCCAAGATGACTAGCTGAATCAGCTAGATCACGACCAACAATCCAAATATCAGCAGCATTTGGATCTGCTCCACCTAAATCATAGTGTTCAACTTCTACATCTGAAACATTCAAATCACTCAATACAGATTCAATATTCATCTGTACCATAAAACTTGAACCTAATCCTGAACCACAAGCTGTACCAATTTTTAACATTATCTAATCCTCCTGTTTAATTATCATTTCAATGTCATCATAGTTTTTTGATGATATTAAAGTTTGAACATGATTTTTATCTCTTAAAATTGTTGTTAAATGTGACAAAGCCTTTAAATGACTCTCATTATCAATGGCTGCAATACAAATCAACAATCTTACCTCTTGTTTTGGATTATCCAATAAATAAATCGGTTCTTCCAAAACTAACATTGACATTCCTATTTCATTCACACCTTCATCTGGGCGAGCGTGAGGAATTGCTACTCCCTTCCCTAAATTAATAAAAGGCCCAAACTCTTCTACTTTTTGAATCATTGCCTCAGGGTAGTTCTCAGTTATCTTATGTTGATCCAAAAGCGGTTTAGCTGCTAAACGAATTGCCTCCTTCCATCCTAATTTTTCCGAACTAACCTGATAAGTTTCTTTTGTAATTAATTCTTCTAACAATGGTAACACTTCCTTTCTGTTCATTTCTTGATAGAGATACCTCTTTAATGCTAATTTTAACTCTAATTCTTGTGTTATTACACTATATCGTCTTACTATGCTAATTATCTGATTAAGCTCAATATCTCGATAACCTGTATCTGGGAAATCTTTTGATACCAATTCAACTAACTGTGTTGTTTGTTCTTCCGTCATCATAACAGAAACTAGATAATTTGGCTTCTCTGTATCCACCTTTATAGTAGAAAAAACCATATCATAGTCACTACTAGTTTTCGCATATAAATCATCAATCTTTGAGGTTCCTATAAACTCAATTTGAGGGAATAATGCTAATAGATTCTCTTTTATCATCAATGAAGAACTAATTCCATTAGGACAGATAATTGCTGCTTTATAACATTTTTGATGCAAATTGTCTGCTTTCTTTAAATATCCTCCAAAATGGATAACAAAATATGCTGTTTCACTATCAGGTATGGGCTTGTCAATAGCGTCCATCAAGGGAGTCAAAGAATCTTTTACTAGTTCAAATAAATCAGGATAATGTTCTTTAACATGCAACACATATTCATTTGAACTAGGTAAGCCGAACTTTAATCTATAGTAAGCCGGTATAAGGTGGCGGCGAAGATTTTCTCTCAATACTTCTCTTTGTTTAAAATGTAACAAAGAAATATCTTCCATTCTACTTATAATAGCCTCTGTTAATTGATTAAAGTAAACCGGAGCAACATCTACTTCACCTTCAAAGCAACTTGATAATAAAACTGTGATATAGCGATAATCATCCTCTGAAAATACCGTATCTATAATTCCCAAATCAACTACTGTATCCAATAAAATAGTCGTTATATCTTGAATAATAGGAGATACTAATGTCTCTGAAAGACATACTCTTTCAACATCCCTTTGATACCTACATATAATGAATACTAAACCGAAAAGGCAAACTTTTAATTGATTAACAATAGGTACTATCTGTAACTTTTCATAATAATCTTTAACCACCTGATCAATCAAATCATAAGTTAATGAATACCCCCAACTGGATAAAACATAATCCAACCCCCAAATCCCTATGGAGGATTCCAGCAACTCACTAACCATTTGAAAAGCTAAACGGTGCTTATTCCACTCTGAACCGTGTAAAGTATAACCTTTTGCTCTACTGTACCCTAGCTCCAAATCATTATCTAACATAATCTTTCTTAATGATTGAATATCAGATAAGGTTGTATTCTTACTTACTTTCAAAAAGTCTTGGTAATGATTATTCGATATAAAATCTAATCGGCAAAAAGTGTAAAGATAGATTAATGCTAAGCGAGTCGACTTTGGTAAAACCAATTCATCCGACTTAATAATATCTGTCAAAGACTGCTTCGTACGATTTGATAAACTATAGCGACCTTGTTTTTTATCCAGCACTATCCCTTTATTAGCTAGATAAGGCACTAAATAATCTATTCCTTCTTTGACTTCCTTTATAGGTAAGCTCACCTTAACAGATAATTCATATAATGATAGCTCACAATGATCCATCAAAGTCATCAAAATAACTAGTGCTCTATAATCAAACATTTTTCTTCCTTTCTAACTATAATTATAGTGTAAAAATTATAAGAATAAAAGAGTATTTCAGCACAATATAATCTCACCTCCTACAAGTAATTATTGGGCTGAAACTTTTTAGTGATTATTTTTCAACTTTCTATTGACTTTTAAAAATAAAGTGATATCATTTAGATATCATATAATAGGAGGTCGTTCTTATGACTGAAAAACTAATCAATTCAAAACCAAATGGTATATTAGCATTGATTCTCATTGAGTTGACACTCGTACTTGGTATCTTTATACTTATAATGGGTGCTGGTTCGGAAAACATTTTTGGAATTATTATCGGACTTTTATTAAGCTTAATTGCAGGCCTAGCTCATGCTGGTTTAAAAGTTGTCAAACCTCAGGAAGCTCTGGTTTTGACCCTTTTTGGTAACTATACAGGTACCATCAAAGAACCTGTTTTTTACTTTGTCAATCCCTTCAGCGTAGCAGTTAACCCTGCAAACCACACTCGACTTGGACAAAGTGGTGACGTTAGCACGAAATCTCCTTTTTCAGGGATGAAATCATCAAATGGCAATGATGTAAATATTGAAATTGGTAAGAAACAGATTTCCCTCAAGGTCATGACCTTGAGCAATTCTCGCCAAAAAATCAATGATTGTCTAGGAAATCCTGTAGAAATCGGAATTGCCGTTACTTGGCGTGTAGTCGATACTGCTAAGGCAGTTTTTAACGTTGATAACTACAAAGAATATCTTTCATTGCAATGTGATAGCGCCCTCCGAAATATTGTCCGCATCTATCCTTACGATGTGTCTCCTAATGTGGATACTACGGGTGACGGACAAGCAGATGAAGGTAGTCTCCGTGGCTCTAGCGAAATTGTTGCTAACCGTATTCGTGAAGAAATTCAAAGTCGCGTGGAAGATGCTGGCTTGGAAATCCTTGAAGCACGTATCACTTACCTAGCTTACGCACCAGAAATTGCTGCTGTCATGCTTCAACGTCAACAAGCATCAGCCATTATTGATGCCCGTAAGATGATTGTAGACGGCGCTGTGGGTATGGTTGAAATGGCCCTGGAACGTCTCAATGAAGGGGAATTGGTCGAGCTTGACGAAGAACGAAAAGCTGCCATGGTTTCAAATCTCCTAGTCGTTCTCTGTGGCAATCATGATGCACAACCAATTGTCAACACAGGAAGTCTTTACTAAAGATGGCTGAAGCTAAAAAAAAGCAGATCCCCCTTCGACTCTCAACAAAGTTATACGCTGCACTCGCATCATGGGCAGAAGACGACTTTCGTTCAGTCAATGGGCAAATCGAATATCTCCTCACAGAATGTGTCAAACAACGGAAAAAAGACGGAAAATACGTATCAGAAACCATTGACGAACCATTTGAGATTAATATTTAACATTTTCTCCTGTCTGCTAGGTCGGACAGGAGAATTTTTTCATCTTTTTTTGTCAAGTAACTTTACTTTACAAAAAAAATGTGTTATCCTAGTATGGTTGATGAAAATCAGTAGATTGAATCGAATATAAATACCTAAAGGAGAAATCAAAATGGCAGTACCTGCACGTCGCACTTCAAAAGCGAAGAAAAACAAACGTCGTACACACTACAAAGTAACAGCTCCATCTGTAAACTTTGACGAAACTACTGGAGATTACTCACGTTCTCACCGTGTATCACTTAAAGGATACTACAAAGGACGTAAAATCGCTAAAGCTGCATCAGCTGAATAATAGAAGGGAGATACCATGCGCGTAAATATTACACTTGAACACAAAGAATCTGGTGAACGCTTGTACCTTACTTCTAAAAACAAACGTAACACTCCAGACCGTCTTCAATTGAAGAAATACTCACCAAAACTTCGCAAACACGTTGTGTTTACAGAAGTGAAATAATCATACCTAACTCAAAACGCCTTACTGGGCGTTTTTTGCTTTATTGGTTAGCGATCTATAACTTTTCAGGAGAGATTTATGGCATTTTATCTTTGGATGCTCCCGCTACTCTTTATCTTTCACGATATGGAAGAAATTATCGGTCTTGTCCCTTGGATTCATCTCAACGAAACCTTGCTGGCTCAAAAGGTTCCAGCTATTCTCAAGATTCACAAAGGAATTACAACAGAGGGATTGGCCCTTGCTGTTTTTGAAGAGTTTATCATTGTCTTATCCGTCACTTTATTAGCGTATTTTAGTCAATCTAGAGCGTTCGAATTAGTTTGGTTAGGAGGATTAGTGGCCTTTGCACTCCATCTCTTACTCCATATTGGACAATCAATTCTTCTCCGTAAGTATATCCCTGCTCTCATCACTTCTATCCTTTGTTTTCCTATCAGTGCTTATTTGATTACAGACATCGTGCATTTGTGGCAGGTTTCGACTAGCGAATTTTTCCTGTTCTCACTAGTTGGCGCAGGCATCGTCGTCATCAATCTCCCCTTTGCTCTCTGGCTCGGGAAAAAATATTCCGCCTGGCTTGCCCATAACCATTAACAAAAGTTCCTTGCAATTTCATTTTGCAGGGAATTTTTTTATCCTCCTTCACAGTTAAGAAGTGTTCTATAGTTTTTCAAGACAAAGCAAAAAGCCCACTGTTGTAGGCTTTCTGTAAGATATTTCTTAAAATTAAAGCATTTTGTTGTAGAATTCAACGACAAGTGCTTCGTTGATTTCTGGGTTGATTTCGTCGCGTTCTGGCAAGCGAGTCAATGAACCTTCCAATTTTTCAGCGTCGAATGATACGAATGCTGGACGTCCAAGAGTAGCTTCTACTGCTTCAAGGATAGCTGGAACTTTCAATGATTTTTCACGAACTGAGATCACTTGACCTGGAGTTACGCGGTATGATGGGATATCAACGCGTTTTCCGTCAACAAGGATGTGACCGTGGTTTACGAATTGACGAGCTTGACGACGAGTAGTCGCAAGACCAAGACGGTAAACAACATTATCCAAACGACGTTCCAAAAGAAGCATGAAGTTGAAACCTAGGATTCCGCCTTTGATTTTTGTAGCTTGTACGAACAAGTTACGGAATTGTTTTTCACCTACACCGTAAGTGAAACGAAGTTTTTGTTTTTCAGCCAATTGCAAACCGTATTCTGACAATTTAGAACGGTTGTTTGGTCCGTGTTGTCCTGGTACGTAGTTACGACGTGCCAATTCTTTACCTGTACCTGTAAGTGAAAGGCCAAGGCGACGAGCTTGTTTCCAAGATGGTCCTGTATAACGTGACATGTGAATGTCCTCCTGATATAAATAATATTTCGGTGGAAATAGTCACTTAGAAAGCCCTGATTCGTGCAGATGCCCTTCGCCTAAACAGCCAAGGTTACTTATCATAAGACACCTGTTGACGAGCTTCATGCTTTCCTGCTGATATTTCACACAAAATCCATTCTACCATAAATAGCTGGATTTGTAAAGGGGTTTTAAGCTTTATTTTCATCGCCAGAGAGGTTAAGAACGAGGGTAAAGGTGCTTCCCCGTCCGTACTGGCTGGTAACTGTGATTTCTCCACCCAATTGATGGGCCAATTCACGCGCAATCGCAAGACCAAGACCATGACCACCTGTTTTCATGTTACGAGAAGTTTCTACACGATAAAGGCGTTTAAAAATATTCTCCAAATCCTCTGGGGCAATCCCCTGTCCTTCATCGGTCACACTGATTGAAAGCTGGTTATTTTCCAACTTAGCTACCACTTCCAACTTGGTCCCTGGAGCAGAGTATTTAAAAGCGTTATTGACCAGATTCACCAAGATACGAGAAAGTTTAGCATAATCTCCTTCAATACGGGCAGACTCTGGGATTACCTGCAAGTGGACATCTCGCTCCTCCTGCTCAATCAAGAACTGAAATTCACTCATGCACTCAATCAAGAGCTGGTCCAGAAAAATGCTGTCCTTGCTAGTCGTTTCGACCTGATTTCTAGCTGTATTTAGGGTCAAAAAATTCAACTCCTCAACCAGTTTATTGAGTCTTTCCGTCTGGCGTCCAATGGTTGCTAGATAATGGTCCTGTTCTCCTTCCTTGATAACCCCATCCAAAATCCCTTCTACCGTCGCTTGGATCGAAGTGATGGGGGTCTTGATATCATGCGACAGCTGGGCAATCATCAAGCCCTTTTCTCGTTCGCTTTCTTCCAAGGAATTGAAGGTTGCCTGCAAATCATGGGACATTTCATTGAAGGCTTGCCCTAACTGCTGAAATTCCATAGGACCTTGAACCTCCAAATTTGCAGGAAAATCCTTGTCCGCTACCCGCTTGGCATGTTCCTTGAGTTTGGCCAATGATGTAAAGACAGGCGACAGGAGAAAGAGACTAATCCCAGCACCGACAAAACTTGCGATTAAAGTCATGCCAATCAGGAAATAAATCTCACTTTCTTCAATTAACATTCGCTGTATTGCCCAAAAAACCACGATAATCGTTAGGAGTGTTGAAATGATATACCCCACTAAAATATAACTTTTTAATTTCATTGACTACCTCGTGCTTTCTCAATTTTGTAGCCCAAGCCCCAGACGGTTTTGATGGTGGGTGTTTCTGAACTAGCATGTTTAGCCAACTCCTGTCGCAGAGCATGAATATGAACATTCAAGGTATTGGTGTCATCCACATAGTCTTCTTGCCAGACCTTTTCATAGAGGTCTGGCTTAGAGAAAACTCGCTCTGGATTGCTAGCTAAAAGCCATAGAAGTTCGAAGGATTTGACTGTCAAATCAAGCGCCACATCTCCGACTTGGACCTCATGGCTACCGTGATTCATCCGTAAATCCCCGAGACTGACGACCTCTGTCTCACCTCCACGATGAAGGCGACGCAAGATATTGTGGACACGCAAAACCAGCTCACGTGGGCTAAAGGGCTTGGCAATAAAGTCATCTGCCCCCAAACTCAGACCGTAAATCTTATCCTGCTCGCTAGTCTTAGCTGTGATAAAGAGAAAAGGCTGATCTGGAGATTGATACTGGACCTCACTAATCAAATCATAACCATCCATCCGAGGCATCATGATATCTGTAATAATCAAATCAATCGCTTTTCGCTTGAAGATTTCCAAGGCCTCTACTCCATCATGGGCCACCAAAACCTGATATCCTGCCTGAACCAGATAACGTTGATGAATATCTGTGATTTCTACCTCGTCGTCAACGAGTAAAATTGTCTTTCCCATCTGTCTCTCCTTTGAAAAAAACAGTGCTATACCACAATAGTATAACACTATTTTAATCTCTTTACGAACATTCTAATCGCTATCTGAATTTTTCAAATCCTAGATAGAAAGTCTGTAGCTAGACTAGTCATTTTCCTCTTTTTTAGCTTTCAAACCGAGGCCACCTAATAGTCCTGCCAAGGCGAGTCCAAAGAATCCAATAGTAGCCATTGATGTTTGAGCTTCACCGGTATATGGAAGCATGTCTTTTTGATCTTTCATTTGATCAGCCATCATTGGATTTGACACCTTATTATTAGCTGCCATCTTGTCTTCATTAGGCATTTTGCTTGAGGCTGCTGGAGCTTGGTCTTGTTTCATGCTTGGTGTTGCCATAGGCTGACTAGCATTCATGGTTTTGTCCTGCTCTTTATTAGGCATCATCTTATCCTGGCTAGCAGCTGGCATTTGAGATTTCATCTCATCTTGATTGGCACTTGGCATTTGAGCGTTCATCTTAGACGCATCTTGATGACTATTCATCATTGGAGCCGGCATAGCTGAACCATTCGAAGATGGGACGAAGCCTGATTGCATCGGAGTAAGAGACTGATGTCCATTCAAGTTCACTGTCAATTCTTTAGTCGCTACAAGGTTGCTCAAGTCTGCTTTGCCATCTTTAACACCGTACACCTTGATAGTAGCTTTATAACTTTGAGTGCCGTTTTGTTTCAAGAGATCTAGAAGCTCTTTATCAGATTTACCTTGAGTACCGGCCAAATCCACTTCGTAGAAGTAGAGGCCTTTGCCCAATTTTTCTACTGGCGGGAGAGCGGGATTTTTAGCTGAACCGTTGTCTGACCATGGAGCCTTGTCTGAGGCTTTCAAAATCAGACGAGTTAACATACCGTCACCTGCGAAGAATTCATATGGGATGACTTGGTTGACACCAGCTGTGAATGGGCCTGGGAAGTTAGCTTTGTCCAAGTAAGTGGCTGGAACATCTACTGTGTCTTTGGTATTGTCAGCCACGCCTTTTTGAACTTCGGCTGGAGTAGTTAAGCCATTCAAGTTGACATCCAAATCTTTAGTCGCTACGAGGTTGCTCAAATCGGCCTTGCCATCTTTAGCGCCGTACACTTTGATAGTTGCTTTATAGCTTTGAGTGCCGTTTTGTTTCAACAAGTCTAACAAATCTTTATCAGATTTACCTTGAGTCCCTGCCAAGTCCACTTCATAGAAGTAGAGGCCCTTGCCCAATTTTTCTACTGGTGGAAGGGCGGGATTTTTAGCTGAACCGTTGTCTGACCATGGAGCCTTATCAGAAGCTTTCAAGATGAGACGAGTCAACATACCGTCTCCGGCGAAGAATTCATATGGAATAACTTGGTTGACACCAGCTGTGAATGGGCCTGGGAAGTTGGCTTTATCCAAGTAAGCAGCTGGAACGTCTACTGTATCTTTGGTATTCTCAGCCACACCTTTTTGTACTTCAGCTGGGGTAGTCAAGCCGTTCAAATTGACATCCAAATCTTTAGTGGCTACGAGATTGCTCAAGTCTGCCTTGCCATCTTTTGCACCGTATACTTTGATAGTAGCTTTATAGCTTTGCGTACCATTTTGTTTCAAGAGGTCAAGAAGCTCTTTATCAGATTTACCTTGAGTCCCTGCCAAATCCACTTCGTAGAAGTAAAGGCCTTTGCCCAAGTTTTCTACTGGTGGGAGGGCAGGATTTTTAGCTGAACCGTTGTCTGACCATGGGGCCTTGTCTGAGGCTTTCAAAATCAGACGAGTCAACATACCGTCACCTGCGAAGAATTCGTATGGAATGACTTGGTTGACGCCAGCTGTGAATGGACCAGGGAAATTGGCCTTGTCCAAGTAGGTAGCTGGAACATCTACTATGTCTTTAGTATTGTCGGCTACGCCTTTTTGGACTTCAGCTGGAGTAGTTGCTGGTTGCACTTCACTTGCTTCACGGTCTTGTCCAGAAACTGTAGGCGCAGGATTTGTCGCAGGTTTAAGCGCATCTTCTGTTTCTTTCTTAGATTCTGGTTTTGCTTGCACTTCTTCTTTGGGTGCTACCACTTGGTCTTTATCAGCTACATTCACTTTTTCTGGAGAGTTTGTAGTATCCAAACTTGCTTTAGGTGTTGAGTCTGCCTGTTCTGAAGGAAGAGCTGTATCGACTGCTTCTTTGAGAAGTTCTGCTGGTAAGTCGCTCTTTTCACTCACCGAAGTAACGTCTGGCACAACTTGAGCAGGGGTCGGATTGACCACATCGGCACGTACAGAACTTGGCTGACCAACTAGGACAAAAAAGCCACTGGCTACAACAACTGAGGCAACACCGACACTAAGACGGCGAATAGACCAACGAGTATATCTTTGATTTGGATTGAATTTCATAGGATTCTCCTTAGAGTTTTTCTTTATTTGATGACTCTAGTATAATCTCCTAAAATTAAAAAGGATTAAGAAAATGTTAAAATTTTTCTTAAATCCCTCTTATAAAATACTTATATTAATTTTTTTACAAATTTAATTCTGCCAAATCATCTAGATACTGGTTGTTAATGACCGCCAAGATATAGGCATCTGCTTTCAAGAGGTCATTGGGTCCAAATTGGACATCCAGCGGTGAATTTTCTTGTTCACGAAATCCTAGGACATTGAGGTTGTATTTGCCACGTAAATCTAGCTGGCTCAGGCTTTGACCTGCCCAAACACTCGGAATCTTCATCTCCACGATAGACACATTTTTATCCAGCTGAAAGACATCAACATTGTTATGAAAGAGAATGGTCTGCGCTAGAGACTGCCCCATTTCATACTCAGGTGAAATCACCGAGTCAGCACCGATTTTTTCTAGTACTTTCTTGGCTGTCTGGCTTTTGACCTTGGCAATAACCCTTGGTACACCTAGACTCTTACAATGCATAACTGCAAGCACACTCGACTCCAGATTTTCCCCTGTTGCGACTACAACCGTATCACAGGTATCAATTCCTGCAGTTCGGAGGAGTTCCTCATCTGTAATATCACCCACAACTCCACGCGCCAAAACTGGCTCAAATTGATTGATGTGCTCTGCATGGTCATCAATGGCAATGATATTCATATCTTGCTTGGCGAGGGCCGTCAGGACACTACTCCCAAAAATCCCCAAACCTAAAATTCCAATCGTACGATCTGACATCATTCTTCCTTTCTTATCCAATACTAATATCTGCTTTCATATACTGAATCAAATCTTTCTTATCAGGCTGGTAATCTGCTAGACTGACCAGCAAGGTCAAGGGACCGATACGGCCGATAAACATGAGCACCATGACAATGCTAAGAGCTAGCTTGCCCAATTCTGGTGTCAGATTTGCCGTTACCCCAACTGTCGCAAGAGCTGAAATGGTCTCAAACATGAGGTAAATAAATCGCGGTGTTCCTTCTGCTGTAATTCCCAACAACATCAAGCCCAACAAGAAGGTCATCAAAAAGATAATGAAGACACTAAAGGATTTTTGGACTGTGCGAGCCTCAATGGTTCTCTGCGCAACATTGGTATGAGGTAAGCCCAGCAATTCACTACGGGCAAAGACCAACAAGACAAAGAAAGTTGTAATCTTGAGCCCCCCAGCCGTTCCTCCAGGTGCCCCACCCAGAAACATCTGTAGGGTATAGATAAACAAGGTCACAGGCCGAGCTTGTGTATAGTCAATAGAGGCAAAACCAGCCGTTCTCATGCTGACAGTTTGGAAAAAGCTAACCAACACTTTCTCTGGAACACTGAGATTACCAATGGTTCCTGGATTGTGCCACTCCGTAAAGAGTGTAGATACTGTCCCAAACAGCAAAATCCCTGCAGTCAAGAAGAGGACTAGCTTGGTGTGGAAACGCAGACGGCGTTTTTTCTTCTTGTCAAACTGGGTTGCCAAGTCAAACCAGACCATAAAGCCAAGACCACCTGTGATAATCAAGCCAGCAATGACCAGATTGATCAAGGGATCCGTCTGAAAAGCCACTAAACTGCTACTGCCGAAATTATCAAAACCAGCATTACAAAAGGCTGAAATGGCTAAAAAGATAGAGGTGAAAATGCCTCGTCCCCAGCCGAACTCAGGAATAAAACGGAAACTAAGAAGAAAAGCTCCCAAACCCTCTACCAGAAAAGTCGTCAAAAAGATGGAACGCATAAAAGACTTCAAAGACTTACTTTCCCCATAACTAAAACTCTCCTGAATGGTTTCACGACTACGCAGACTAAGCTTTTGCTTGCCTTGGATATAAAAAATCCCGATAAAGGTCATGAGCCCCAGACCACCAATCTGTATCAAGAGCATACAAATCAACTGCCCCCAGACATTATAGGTAGTAGCCACTGGTTGCGTAAAAAGGCCAGTCACACAGACCATGGACACCGTCGTAAAGAGATGGTCAAAATAAGTAGCCTGCGAACCACTCGCCTGAACAAAAGGCAAACTCAAAAGGAGAGAACCTATAAAAATAACTCCAGCGAAACTTAAAAAGATACGACGAGCTGGCGAAAGTCCACCCAAGGCCCTTTCAATTTTTTTCACAAATAATTTGAATAACATACATCCATTGTACCATAAAAAGTAGGAGAGTAGCTATATATGAAAGGCTATCTCAAGGCAGAGTTCCAAGGCCTTCTCGAAAGCTTCTGAACCCCAGTCACGACTATCGTACTGGTCCAAGTCTGCTAAAGAATCAGCTGTAAACAACAACTCTCCCCAGAGAACCCCACGCAGTTGGGCTACTGCCGCAAGCGCAGAACACTCCATCTCCACAACAGCACAGCCTTCTTCCTTACGATAAGCCACCTTTTCAGCCGTTTCTCGGTAAAAACCGTCTGTCGTCCAGGTCATGACTTCTTCATAGGGAATCCCTCTGGCTTCCAACACTCGCTCAATGGCAGCAATAGCCTCTGCCTGAATTTCCATATAACGAGAAGCTGCCACATAGTGATAACTAGCTCCTTCATCTCGCAGAGCCCGAACAGGGACTAGAAAGGCATTTTCCTCTATATCAGCCAGCACACCACAAGTTCCAGTGGAAATAATCTGCTCCACACCATAGCCAATCAACCAATCCATAAACTGGGCTGCTGGAGCTGAACCGACAGGAGCCTGAGCCAGACAAATTTCCTCGCCCTTGTAGTTCACGACATAGACTGGATAGATCTTAGTGGCTGAAACGAATTCGCCGACACAGTTCGCCCCTACTTCCCTCGCATAACGGTCAATCTCTTCACCTAAAAATGCATAGACACACTTCTTGGGCAAGTGCAAGTCCAGCCCCTCGTGATTGGGCATGATGACCGCCTGAGGATTGTCATCAAACTCTAAAATAGGAATCGCATGTTTCTGAATCATAGCCCACCTCCTCTGATTTTGTACTATTGTATCAAAAGATGACAGAGTGTCAAGTAGGGGGCTAATGAACTGAGTCAGTAAACAAAGGCGGGTAGCCTAACAATTGTAACTTTGAAAGCTACAATTGTAAAATCACTCGTAATATATCAATCTATCACCGATATAAAAAGGATAACATTTCTCTTAGAATGCTATCCTTTTTTGTTTATCCTCGTCCGCCAAGGGCTGGTCCGCCACCCTGAGGACCTCCATTTGGTCCGCCGCCTCCAGGCATAGAATTGACAATATCTGTTTGTTTTTCGCCGTTGATGTAGATATCCCCACCTGTGTAAGTCGCTGTTCCATCAAAATCAAACCCTGATTGTCCTATCAATTTAATGGTTCCACCGGTAACCGTGATATTCCCGTTTGAGTCAATTGGATCTGTGTCCCCTTGACCGACTTCTACAGTTAGATTGCCCCCTGTCATAGTAAAGTAAATATCACTTTGCTGGGCATTTTTATTAGCTGCATTGACTCCATCATCTGTCGAGTAGACATTGATATCACCACCATTGATCGTAATGCCTTTTCCTTCAATTCCTTCAGTCGCATTCTTGACTGTGTAAGTACCGCTATCAATCACTAGGTTGCCAGAAGCGTGAATACCGTCATCTCCTGCTGTGACTGTTATGGTATTGTTAGCCAAATACATATTTCCGACAGTCATATCGTCATCATTATCAACTTTAACACCATCTTCCTTGGCATCGATGGTCATGGTTGTACCAGTGATGTTGAGTTCATCATTGACATTAAAGGCATCGCCAACTGATGTGATGTTAAAGGTTCCACCCGTGATGTGGAGGGTGTCGTTAGCCTTGATAGCATTGCTTTTCTTGCCATCTACAGTAAGAGTACCTGAGCCATTGATGGTCAAATCAACCTTTGAAAAGAGAGCGGCATTTGCCTTTTCATCACTGTTAGAGCTTGAGTCTGAGAGACTGTTTGTTGTCCCTTCTGCTAAACTGAGGTAGACATGACCTGCGCTTGTAGCCGAAATAGCTGCATCTGTATTGGTCATGCTTGCACCTTTGAGAACAAGTTTCACATCATCAGACTTATCAGCTGCGATTTTAATTTGCACACCGTCAGACTGACCAGAAATGACATAGGTACCTGCTTTTGAGATAGTCACTGTTGAGCCAGAAACTGTCACACCGTCTCCAGAGACACTTGCAGATGAGCCTGACAATTCAATCTTAGAGGCTGTATTTTCATCATAAGAAGTGTCGTAGTCCTTTTCTGTAAAGTAAGAAGATTGACTGTTTTTAATTGAAGTTGTGATAGCAGTAGTATCTGCCGCTGCAGTTGTACTTGACTTGGTCATTGACTGCCCACAAGCTGTCATCAAGGTCAAAGCTGTTAAACTGGTTAAGATTAGAGTCCATTTTTTTGATTTCATACCTTTTTCCTCACCTTCATTTAGCTTGACCTTAGTTTACAGGGGAAGTCTGAAAAAACTCTAAACTTTTTCTGAAAGTTTTCTTAAGTTCAGTTTTATTTAAGTTATCTTTAACAAAAGTTTTAGGAAAGTTCCCTAGACTAGTCACAAGCAAGTCCAACTTGCCCAGACACATATATCTTCTAATAAGATAGTGTGCTGAAACAGTTTGATAAAGGAGACAAGATTTATGAAACCAATTGAAACATGCTTTAAACGAATTGAAACCAAATATGTCGTTGCCAAGACTGACTTGGCTGATTTAATAGAAGACTTAAAAACATACCTCGTCGAGGATGATTATCCAACTTCGACCATTTCCAACATCTACTTTGATACAGAGCAATTTGATATGATTCAGGAGGATGGTCAAGGTACTAAGCGTAAAGAAAAGATTCGGATGCGAACCTATCTCAGTCAAGTCCAGCCTGATAGTCAGGTATTTTTAGAAATCAAATCTAAGGACAGAGCTGGTGTCGGACGAAAATATCGTCTCTTATCGACTCCCCAGTCTATCACCCAGTTTATGACCAAGGGACAGCTGGATAGCAGTATCAAGGACCGAATGATGATTGAAAAAATTCAGCAACTCCAAGAGGAATATCAGCAAGCCATTATCCCTCGTATGTATATTTACTACGACCGTTTTTCTCTCAAAGAAAAGAAAGAAATTAGCGGATTTCCCTACAATAAAATTCGTGTCACCATTGACCAAAATCTAACCTATCGTGATGAGAATGTCAGTTTATTCTCAGGAAAGGATGGTTTTCCTCTACTAAACGAGGACATTGTCATCATGGAAATTAAAGCACCGGGCAGAAAACCCCAATGGCTACAAGATATTCTCGACCAATATGGACTGGTAGAGCAGAAATTTTCAAAATACAGCTGCGCCTACCACAAGTCTCAAGGGCTAGACTATAGCCCACGACCAAGCACAGAAAGTGTAGGTACTACTTATGTCTAATCTTTTCAACTCTATTTTCAACGACACAACTGCTACTGCCAATCCTATCCAGCTCTTTCTGGCTCTCTTGGTCAGCCTGATTTTAGGTTTGGCGCTGACCTGGGCTTACAAACACCGTACCCTCTATACACGGGAATTTGCTGTTAGTTTGACCCTACTCCCCTGCTTGATGACCTTGGTCATCTTTCTGGTAAATGGCAGCCTAGGAACCTCTATCGCTGTTGCAGGAACCTTTAGCCTCATTCGTTTCCGTTCAGCCACCAGTGGCTCACGGGAACTAATTGCTATCTTCCTTGCTATGATTATCGGGCTGGCAGCAGGGACAGGCTACCTAGCTCTAGCGGTTCTCTTCACTGTCTTTATCTTAGCAGTATGGCTTCTTTTAGAGAAGCAACAAAGCAAGAGCAATCACCAACGTCGCAGACTATTGACCATCACAATTGCGAACCAGGATAAGCAACTTCAAACTATCCAATCTGGGCTGACACAATTCTGTACTGAGTTAGACCTCATCTCGATTGATACTAGCGATGATGGAGAACAAGTCACCACTGTCTATGAAGTGGATTTCAAGGCTCAAACCGATGACTTCCAAATCATCAATTATCTCACTAAAGAACAGGATACTTACCAGGTTTCCCTGACCAAAAATGCCAAGAAAAGAAAGAATTTGTAGAACTTCTAGCGTAAAACCTGATTTATTATAAAAGGCATCCTATCAACGTTTTTTAAACACTTGATAGGATGCCTTTTTCTTATCTTAAAAACTTTTTACCAATCGCTTTATTTTACAGGTATCTCCTTAATCACGCGCGCAGGATTGCCACCTAGGACAAGGTTGTCGCCAAAGGACTTGGTGATCACATCCTGTCTATCTTGCTAAACGAATACGAGTCACGATTCCGTCTGGATCTGTGATTTCCAACTGGCTAGATGTCAGCCACTTAACTGGTGCATCAACTTCTTGCGCTCGCTGGGCAATCGTTAACAGTTCTTCTTTACGAGCGACTTCAATGACATAGTAGGCTAAACCTGGCAAACCTGCCTTACGCGGAGCCAGATTTTTTCCTCCCCATTCGTTGACTGCCAAATGATGATGATAATCTCCAGCCGCAATCCAACTAGCACTAGGCACACTGAATTTATCCTCTAGTCCTAACACTTTTTGATAAAACTGGCTGGACTTTCGACTATCCTTGACGGAAAGATGGATATGCCCCATTCTCGTACCTTCTGCTAGGATAAAGGGCTCTACTCTTTCCCCCAACTCATAGATATCCTGCGCCGCAAGAGCCTCTGTCACCCCGATAATGCGTCCATCTTCTCGAATATCCCATGTGGAAACTGGCTTATCTCGATAGAGCTCGATGCCATTCCCCTCCAAATCCTCCAAGTAAAGAGCCTCACTGTAACCGTGATCTGCACCGCCAACAAGAGGAATCTGTAAATCTGTCAGGTGTTTCAAGACATCAGCCAAAGCCTTTCGTGTCGGCAAGAGAATGGCCAGATGGTAAAGGCCATAATGTTCCCTTACTTCTCCACTCTCTTGTGCTTGAATCAGCTGTACCAAGGCTTTTCCACCCAGGCCTAGAACTACCTCTGTCTCAGTTTGAGATAAGATTTCTAAACCAATAACTTGCTGATAAAAGGCTGTTTGACTTGCCAAATCCTTTACATTTAAAACTACCTCTGCCAAATAAATGTGGCTCTTGTATTCATAGGTCATAAATAGTCCTCTTTTCTGTTGTAATATTTTTTGTTACAACTATTATATCATTCCCATCAAGAAAGTCAAGCCAGACAACTTGAAGCCTCTATTCTAACAAAAAGAGATCAATGTTCTCCATCAACCTCTTTCTTATCATTTATTCTTTTTACTAAGTAAGATGAATACTTTACCTATGACTTACTATTTTCAGCCTAGTTTACCCACTCACCATTGCCATTTACATAGTAACCATCTGGTGTTGTTGTGCTGACTGCCAAAGCTCCTGAACCATATGCATAGTACCAGTATTGACCAACTTTAAACCAACCTGTCTTCATGATACCTGATTGATCAAGATAATACCAAGTACCATTTTCCTTATACCAGCCTGTCTTCATAGCTCCTGAGCCATCAAAGTAGAACCATCTGCTACCATCTGTTCCCCAGCCTGTAAACATCGCGCCTGAATTATCAAGGAAATACCATGTTCCATCAACTTCTACAAATCCAGTCTGCATGACACCTAAATCATTCAAGTAGTACCATTTACCACCTGTTTTCACCCAGCCTGTCTTCACATCACCAGACTCATAAAAATACCATTTACCATTAGATTGCACCCAGCCAGACTGACTAGATGTAGATGTTCTAAAATCTTTCAACGATTTTTCTACAACTGTAGCTTTACTTTTAACGGTTGAAAGATTTGATGCAGTCACTTCTGTATATTGAATAGCAGAACCATAGCCACCAGCCAATTCTTCTGAAGATGCATCATCACCTAAAGCTAGAGAAATCGTTGCTACTTGCTGAGAGCTGGCTGCATTTTTAAAGGCCGCGAGACCCACATAGGTAAATTTAGAATTGACCAAAACCTCATAATAACCTGTAAATTCTTTAGAGGTTCCAGCCTTCTTTTTCGCTACATAATTCGCCTTCTCAGCATGCCAGTTTTCAATTGCTTTTAGAAAACCTTCATAGTTCACATCTAAAGCTTCTCCTCTTATACTATTACTAGATGGAAAAGCAGTCCAGATTTCTTTAGTAGAAAGACGCTCAGGTTTCAAAGCTACTGACACCTCAGTAGCGCGTACAAAAGCAGTTTTCTCAAGATCAGTAGACCATTTAACAGGGACATACTTATCTACCAAACCTTCATCAGCTGCTTCCTTACGAATCTTATTAATCGCATCCAAAATAGCTTGTTTGTTTGGAGTCAAAAATTCTCCCTTGATTCCGACCAAAACGTTGCCACTAGAAGGTTTTAGCACCTCTGAGGTCAATACATTTTCATTTTTACCATTAATAGATTGTGTTGCCACCAATCTGTCATTCGCAAAAACATCAGTTGTCAAAACTGCTCCAGCCAAGGTCAAGGCCAAGGCACTGGCAAATACAATTTTCTTCATTGTTTACTCCTTATATCTTTTGAATCGTATCTTGATAAATACTTCTCAACACATAATTATATCATATTTTCCTATTCTTTGTCCGTTTCTACTAATACTATTCTATTAAAAACTCATCACTATTCTGCAAGAGTAGAAGCTTTCATTCCTTTATTTCACAACAAGCTCATAACGTGTCTTACTTGTGAAGGTTTGACCGGCTTTGAGAATGACTTGGTCTCTGAGGTCACTGTGAATGGCATCTGGTAAAGCTTGCGCTTCAAGGGCAATTCCATTGTGCTGTACCATTGACTGACCTCCTATGATGACACTTTCATCCACAAAGTTTGCTGTGTAGACCACAAAGCAAGGAGCCTCTGTCTTGAAAAGTAGAAAGCGACCTGAGTTTTGGTCATAAAGGAAACCAGCATTGTCATGACCTATAGGAAGAGCAAATGGATGATCTAAACCTGATACAAGCTGGATTTGCTCATCTTCTTCTGCAAAGATATCCTTCAACAAAGCACCATTGTAGATGTGTTTAACCGCATCACGATTTGCCTCTGGAGTTTTGGCAGGAACACCGTCGGGAGCGATTGGGTAAATCCCCTCTGTGTTTAATTGGAAGACATGGCGGTCAACTGTCTGCGTGAAATCCCCAGACAAGTTGAAATAGCTGTGGTTAGTTGGATTGACCAGCGTATCCTGATCTGTCGTCACCTTGTAGCTGATTTCGTAAGCACCAGTTTCTTCCAAGTGGTAGCTGATCCAGATCTTGAGATTCCCAGGAAATCCTCCTGTGCCATCTGTACGCTCTGTATAGAGAGTCAAGCCATAGTCACTCACTTCAACTAGTTCAAACAAGCTCGAATCCCAACCTGTTGAACCACTGTGGTTGCAGTTGCTAGCATTATTAACCTCAAGGTCATAGGTCTGGCCATTGAGCTCAAAGGTCGCACCTGCAATACGGCCTGCCACAGGACCTACGCTAGCTCCATGCTTGGGACTATTGCCCACATAGCTATCAAAGTCATCAAATCCCAAGATAACGTTGGCAAAATTTCCAGCCTTGTCAGGTGTAACATAACGCAAGATAGTCGCACCATAAGTCATAACCTCAAGCTGGTAGCCGCCGTCCGTTTCAAATCGATAGGCCAAGACATCCTTGCCCTCAACATTTCCAAATACACGCTCTGTGTATGCTTTCATTCTGTTCTCCTTTTACTATTTCTCTCAAGCAAACAAACCATAGAAAGCACCTTGACAATCTATGGTTTATCTGATAATTTACAAATCCTCTTTCAAGAATTCATAAATACTGGCTTACTTTTGATATTCGTGGATGATCACACCTTGTACTACACGGTTTACAGTACCTGTAGGAGATGGTGTATCAGGTTTATTTTCTACCTTGAGTGAAGTCAATAGAGCAAAGAGTTGGGCATAAACGATGTATGGGAAGACACGGTAAATATCATTCAAGACACCGCCACAACCAAGGGCCACTTCTTTGACATTTTCAAGACCAAAGGCTTGATCACTCAAAAGCACAACACGACGAGCGATACGGTCACCAGCCACTTCACGAACCAAGTCCAAATCGTACTTGCGAGTGTAGTCTGTTGTTGTACCAAAGACCAAAACAACGGTATCTTCGTTGATCAATGATTTTGGACCGTGACGGAAGCCGACTGGGCTTTCATACATGGTCGCAACCTGACCAGCAGTCAGTTCCAAAATCTTGAGCTGAGCTTCATGAGCAAGTCCGAAGAATGGACCAGCACCTAGATAGATGACACGGTTAAAGTCTAAATCAACAAGCTCTTTGACATCTTCTGCCTTGTCTAGAACTTTACGGGCAAGACTAGAAACAACTTCAAAACGTTCAGCTTTCACAGCAAATTCTGTAGGATCAAAGACCAAGAGAGCTGTCAACATCATAGACGTAAAGCTAGAAGTCATGGCAAATCCAGCGTCATTAGAAGCAGCTGGTTGCAAAAGCAAGAGATTGCGGTCATCTCCATGAGCTTGAAGAGCCAATTTCCCATCTGCTGCACAAGTAATCGTCACTTGATAAAGCTCATCCACCAAGGCTTTGGCCAAATCAACAGTCGCCACACTTTCAGGCGAATTCCCACTACGAGCAAAGGATACAAGGACAGTCGCCACATCTTTTTTCAAATAAGTTTCTGGATTGGCAACGATATCTGTTGTCGCAATAGCATTGAAATTCCATTTGCGTTCGTCATAGACTTCCTTAAAGTAAGGTACCAAGGTATCTCCCACATAAGCAGAAGTCCCAGCACCTGTCAAGATGACCTTGATATAGTCATGTTTATCAGCAATCCCTTGTAGGAAGGCTGCAATTTCTTCACGTTTTGCTTGATAAGATTCAAAAGCTTCTTTCCATACATCAGGCTGTTGGTAGATTTCACGTGTAGTGATTTCTGCACCCAATTCGATCAAGTCTTCTTTTGTGTAATGTAGCATTGAGTTCCTCTTTTTCTATTAAATATGGGAATGGGAGTAAGCCCCATTCCCATGTATATTCTATATAAAATGCTCTAACGATTTTCACGTTGTCACATCGTATACTCAATGAAAATCAAAGAGCAAACTAGGAAACTAGCCGCAGGCTGCTCAAAGCACTGCTTTGAGGTTGCAGATAGAACTGACGAAGTCAGTAACATATACCTACGGTAAGGCGACGCTAGTATGGTTTAAAGAGATTTTCGAAGAGTATTATTCATCTTCGTCATCATCGAAGCCTGCTAACAGGTCATTAACTTTCACAATGCTTTCTGCAGCACGGCTCTTGTAGTCCGTATCTGCGCCTGTAAGGCTCGCATTGATAAATTCAATCACCATTGGAAGATTCATCCCTGCGTAAAGGTCAATATCACGACCTTCCATAATCAAACGGCTTACCACATTACATGGTGTACCGCCAAGAAGATCCGCAAAGACTAGGAAATCATCCAATCCTTCAATAGCAGCTTCAAATTTTGCAGTAAAGTCTTCTGGGCCGTCTTCTGGAAGAAGAGCCACTGCATGAATATTGTCTTGTGGACCCATGATCATTTCAGTGCTACCTTTAAGTTCTTCACAGAAGCGACCATGACTCACCAAAATTAATGATTTAGCCATAAATTATGCGCCCATTCCAAGTACAAATTTACCAAAGGCAGAAAGAGCCAAAGCAAGTACGATAATAATACCGATAGCTTTAGTAGAGTTCATACCTTTCTTACCAAGCAACCAGAAGATAAAGGCAGTAAAGATTGCTGGAAGCAAACGTGGGAAGATTTGGTTCAAGATGTCTTGGAAGTCAATCATCTTTTCACCGATTGGCAATTTATAAGAAATTTCAAAGTTGATCATTGTTGCTACAAGAGCACCCATCATGAAGACACCAAGTACAGATGCAGCGTCAATCAAAGCTGTCAAAGTACTTTGCATGTTGTTGATAAGGTTAACCCCTTCTTTGTAAGCAAATTCCAACTGTTTCCAACGGAAGATGTCATACGCTACTGCAACTGCAATCCAAAGGAAGATACCCCATGGTTGGCCAGCGATAGCCATAGTTGCTGCGATAGATCCCATGATAGCAGGTACAAGTGAACCAAAGATTGTATCTCCAAGAGGAGCGAATGGTCCCATCAAACCTGTCTTGATACCGTTAACGGCATCTTTTGAACCCACACCATCTTTTTCTTCCATGGCAAGGTCAAAACCAGCGATAATAGTATGGAAGAATGGTGAAGTATTGAAGAATTGAGTATGAACTTTCATCATTTCTTTCAATTCAGGAGTTCCATCCCCATACATTTTACGCAATTGAGGCAAGATCATGTAAAGGTAACCAGAAGCTTGCATACGTTCGTAGTTCCAACCCAATTGGAAAGTAAACAAGCTACGTTTGTTGATTTGATTAAAATCTTCTTTTGTAAGTTTGTAATTAGAATTCGTCATCTTCGATTTCCCCACTTTCTGATGGTGTAGAAGGTGCTGCTACAGCTACTTTTTGGCTATTTTTGAAGTGAAGCACTGCAAGGAAGATACCTACGATAGAGATACCAATCATAGACAAACCTTTGAAGTTGTTCACGAAACCAATTTTTTCAGCAACATCTTTAGGTAGAGTACCTACGATACCAGCAACAGCGCCACCAAGACCTGTTACGTATGAGTAAAGAACAGTCAACATAGCTGTCAAACCAAATCCCATAGCAAGGTAGTGAAGGTTACGTTTAACTGGAAGGTAACGAAGCAAGATTGCAAATCCAAGACCTGGAAGCATACGTCCTGCAAGTGTCAAACCATCTGCAACCCATTGGTATTCTTTAACGAAGTCTACAACTGATTGTACAAAGGCACCACCAAAGGCAAGGGCAAAGAAGACTGGAAGGGCACGAGATAAAGCCCAAGGAATCGCACCAAGCAAGTAGTTGCGTTCAATACCTTTATAGTCAAAGCGTTCGATTGCTGCATCCACACGGTGAGCAAAGAAAGTAGTTGTCATACGACCAAGAACGTCGAAGTAAGTCAAGAGAGCTGCTACTGGCACAGCGATTGTTGTAATCGCAAGTGCTGTATCGATACCTTGTGAAACAGAGAAGGCTGTCGCAAGAACCGCACCAGAAGTTGCGTCGATACGAGAAGCACCACCGAAGGTACCAACCCCAAGAACGAACAGCTGCAAGCTACCACCGATAAACAAACCAGTTGTCACATCTCCCATGATCAAACCAGTAATGAAACCAGCAAATACAGGGGAACCTGCAGATGAAACGATTGTCAACTCATCACAGATTTGATAAGCTGAGTACAAAGTGAGAAGTAAAATTTGCCACCATTGTATCATAACAATGACCTCCTAAAAATTTTTTCCTATTTTAATAAGCTCAAAAAGTCTGAAACTGGATCATTTGGAACCATTTGAGCAGTAAGTTTAACACCTTTTTCTGCCAATTTGTGGAAGTCTTCCACATCCTTGTCCACTACGTTGATTGAACGTGTGATGGCGCGAGTTTCTGGTGTTTGAGACATATTCCCAACATTGAGAGTTTCAAGTGGTACACCTGCTTCTACCAAACCAAGGAAACGGTCTGGTTTACGAGCAACGATAAAGAGACGTTGACTATCGTATTTTCCAGCAAGAATATTGGCTGCCGCTTTTTCAATTGGCAAAATACTCAATTTCACACCTGGTGGTGTCGCGAGTTTCAAACCACTCTTTTCAACGTCGTTGTTGACGACTTCGTCATCTACAACCATAATACGTGAAACATTTAGTTTTCCAGCCCATAGATTGGCTACTTGTCCGTGGATCAAACGTCCATCGATACGGCATCCTACAATTGTCATAAGTTTTCCCCCTTTATGTGTTTTAGTGTAGGTTTACGAGTTAAATGAATCTCTTCTTTATATTCACCCTCTGTTTCAAAGATAATGATGCGATTAGCACCCTCCTTGAGATAGCTATGAGGAATATAAAGCGAGAGAGTTGGGCCGACGTTCCAAAAACGTCCTAGATTCTGCCCATTGACAAAGGCAACTCCCTTACCAAACTCAGACAAGTCTAGGTAAGTATCTTTTGGCTCTTGGACTGTAAAGTCATAAGCGTAAAAGGCTGGTTGTCCTTCTGTCCATCCTTTTGAAAAATCAATTTTCTCAGGATTATCCAGTGGGAGTGGATAGTGTTTCCAGTTTAGTAAGAAGTGCAAATCCTTACAAACCCCTGTCCGAATTCCCTTACGTTGCGTATCCGCTAAGAACTTGTGCCCATAGTTGACACGCCCCATATTTTCTATCAATATATCCAATCTAGACAGCGCTTTCTTTTGACCTTGATAAAAAATATCTTCCCCAATCTCGGTTTGATATTGGGTTTCAACCCACTGACCATCGATATAAAGCTGAGCCCTATCTCGACCATCAATGATACGAAGTCTCTCTTCTTCTGCATCCCAGTTTGTTTCTGTTCGATAGAGTAAGTAGCCATAACTTTGTCCTAGCTCCTCCATCTTTTTAGGATAAAGGCTTTCTACAGGACTAGATAAGCTATCCAAGGTTTCAAACAAGGAAACTTTTTCAGCTAATGGAATAGCATTTACTTTCATACTCTCCTTATAGAGCGGTTCCAACTGCGGATACTCTGGGAAATGTGTCGCCATCATCTTCTTGACTGCCAAGTACTTGGCAGTTGGATTTCCTTCTTCATCCAGAAGGGCATCGTAATCATAAGATGTGACTTGTGGCAAATCCAAGGTCCCTCGAGCCGAGCAACCATTCATGAAACCAAAGTTTGTACCGCCATGGAACATGTAGAGATTGATGGAACCTTGCTCCAAAACCTCACGAACTGCATCTGCCAATTCTTTTGGATCCCGTGTGATAATCGGTTCTTTCCAACGATTGAACCAGCCATCCCAGAACTCCATACACATGAGAGGCCATTTCTTGCCATGCTCATCAAAGAATTCCTGCATCTGTGAAAAGTTATATGGAGCCTTAGAACCAAAGTTCCCTGTTACAAAGAGGTCATCTTCAATTAAGGTTCCCGCTTTCAGAGTAGCTCGCCATGGACCATCTGATGTAAAGAGGGGACAGGTTACGCCACGCTCTTCCATCAACTGTCGAATGGCTCTCAAGTAAACCTTATCTTCTCCATAAGAACCATACTCATTTTCAACCTGCATCATGAGAATATTGCCACCATTATCCAACAAATGTGGAACCAGTCTTGGCAAGAGTTGGTCATAATAGCGACTCACAGCTTCAATATAGGCTGGGTCGGATGAGCGAATTCGCATATTCTTGGTTAAAAGCCAAGCTGGTAAGCCACCGAATTCCCATTCTGCACAGATAAAGGGAGACGGACGAACTATAGCATATAGGCCCAAATCTTGTGCTATCTGGAGAAATCTCTCCAAATCCTGAGAACCTTCAAAGTTAAACTCACCTTCACGAGGCTCATGTAAATTCCAAGCTACATAAGTCTCTACTGTATTAAAACCAAGAGCCTTCAAGTTATAAAGCGAATGATACCAATCCTCTGAAGGAACTCTAAAATAATGAATGGCTCCAGATAAAATCTTAAATGCTTTTCCATCGAGATAGAAATCATCCCGTATCTCAAATCGTGTCATATTTTTACCTTCTAACAACTAAAGCTTGCGCTTTCATTTGTTGATATAGTAACTATATCTCAATATTTTGCATTTGTCAATAGGCTTTCACAATTTTTTTCATTTTTAACTAACTTTTACACAAAAAACTTATAAAAGTCTCTAATTTATAATAATAGTATCCTTTAAAAACCATGTATAAAAATGTATGATTTTCTATTAATTTCGATGTAAATTAACCTTATACCCTATTATTCTAATTTTTTTATTCAAAAGTCTACTATTCTTTTCAATTTTATGGTAAAATTTTTAGTGGAAAAGGAAAATCGAGGTGAAAATATGGCAATTCCAAAGTATCAATATATTAAAGATGAGTTGAAGAACAAAATCATTTCTGGCCAATTTGCCAGTGGAGATAAATTCTACACTGAAGCAGAATTGATTGCAATGTATGATGTAAGTTCTATAACCGTTGTCCGCGCCTTAAACGACCTTGCCAAAGATGGCTATATTGTCCGTCAACAAGGAAAGGGTACATTCGTTTCACGCGCACGCAAACACAAACTCGTAGAGTTTTCAGATGTAGAAGTTTTTGAAACTAAAGATGATAAAGTTACTGTCCTTTCTATTGAACGTGGCAACAAATTAAACTACTTAGAAAAACTTGGACTACGTGGTGATCAGTTCTACTACAAGATTGAACGTGTACGCGAAACAAATGGTGTCGCATACATCTACCACACATCTTACATTCCAGAACAATACATCAACGCAAATTATCCAAATCTTGAATATTATAGCTCTATCTATAACCGTTTCAAATTGGATTACCACATTCACATGAATGATGAACATTTTGAAGAAATCAATGAAATAGCATTTCCAACTCCAGAACATGCGGCTTCAGTCCTCGGAGTTGATGAGCAATTCCCAACCGTCTTACAAACCAAGACTACTAAGCTAGAGTCTACTGGTCAAGTTCTTGCATACAGCGAAACTTATAAACGAGCGGATTACTACAAGATCAAATTCATTTCATGTGATCGTGATCACTAAGAAGAAAGCCTGAGCCTAAGCGCTTGGGCTTTTCTATATATATTAAAGCACAAAAAAGCGACTATGAAAACGCTATTAATACTCAATGAAAATCAAAGAGCAAACTAGGAAACTAGCCGCAGGCTGTACTTGAGTACGGCAAGGCGACGTTGACGTGGTTTGAATTTGATTTTCGAAGAGTATAAATATATTTATTTGTAGCACTTGTACTAAAAATAAGTTAAAAATCACTGATTTTTCCTTGATTTTACCTTCTTATACAAATTGCTATTTCCAAAATCTTATGATTTCCTCCGTTTATTATAGTTATTATATAAATTTATTTGACTTTTTACTATATAGATAATAAAATTAAATTGGTTTTATGTAAACGTTATCAAAATAGTTGTATCAAGGAGGTTTTATCATGAAACTAAACAAGAAACAGCGTTTCTCAATCCGCAAGTATGCGGTCGGAGCAGCTTCTGTACTGATAGGCTTTACCTTCAGTGCTCAAGCCGTATCTGCAGATGGACTCACACCCGCACCAAAAGCTCCTGAAACTTTGCAAGCTGTACCGGATAGACCACAAACATCAGAAGCACCAATCCAAGATAAAAAAGAAAAACTTGCAGAACAAGCTGATAAAACTGTAAAAGATGAAGTCAAAACTGAAAAGGAGGCTGTTAACACAGTCCTTCCAAAAACAGAAAATGCAGTAGCACCAATAGTGACAGAACATGCCAGCCCAGCCCCCACTATGGAAGCAGAAAGCGCAACTCAAGTGGAAAAAAGCGCAGAGAGTGCCAATACCGAGAAGAAAAACGAGCCTGCTACTCCTGCTGTACTCGCTCCGACTACTGAACGTGCCACTCAAGGAAATGAAAAACTAGCGAAAAAGAAAATTGTTTCTATTGATGCTGGACGTAAATATTTCTCACCAGAACAGCTCAAGGAAATCATCGATAAAGCGAAACATTATGGCTACACTGATTTACACCTATTAGTTGGAAATGATGGGCTCCGCTTCATGTTGGACGATATGAGCATCACAGCTAACGGCAGGACCTATACGAGTGACGATGTCAAACGTACCATTGAAAAAGGTACAAATGATTATTACAACGATCCAAACGGTAATCACTTAACAGAAAGTCAAATGACAGATCTGATTAACTATGCCAAAGATAAAGGTATCGGTCTCATCCCAACAGTAAATAGTCCTGGTCACATGGATGCGATCCTCAATGCCATGAAAGAATTAGGAATCCAAAACCCTAACTTTAACTATTTTGGGAAGGAATCAGCCCGTACTGTAGATCTTGACAACGAACAAGCAGTCGCTTTTACAAAAGCCCTTATCGATAAATATGCTGCTTATTTCTCGAAAAAGACTGAAATATTCAACATCGGACTTGATGAATATGCCAATGACGCAACAAACGCTAAAGGTTGGACTGTCCTTCAAACAAAAGGAAAATATAGTAAATTCATCACTTACGCTAATGATCTTGCTCACATCGTCAAGTCGCACGGCCTCAAACCAATGGCCTTCAATGATGGTATCTACTATAATAGTGATACTAGCTTCGGAACTTTTGACAAAGATATCATCGTTTCAATGTGGACTGGTGGTTGGGGAGGTTACGACGTCGCTTCTTCTAAACTTCTAGTAGAAAAAGGTCACCAAATCCTAAACACTAACGATGCTTGGTACTATGTTCTTGGGCGAAATGCAGATGGCCAAGGTTGGTACAACCTTGATCAAGGCTTAAACGGTATCAAGAACACTCCAATCACTTCGGTACCAAAATCCGACGGTGCAACTATTCCATTCATCGGTGGTATGGTAGCTGCTTGGGCTGACACTCCATCTGCACGTTATTCACCGTCACGCCTCTTCAAACTCATGCGTCAATTCGCAAATTCTAATGCTGAATACTTCGTAGCTGATTATGAGTCTGCAGAACAAGCACTTAACGAGGTACCCAAAGACCTTAACCGTTATACTGCAGAAAGCGTCGCAGCAGTTAATGAAGCGACAAAAGCTATCCGTTCGCTTGATAGTAACCTCAGCCGTGCCCAACAAGACACGATTGACCAAGCAATTGCAAAACTTCAAGAAGCAGTCAGCAATTTGACCTTCACACCAGAAGCTCAAAAAGAAGAAGATGCTAAACGTGAAGTTGAAAAACTTGCCAAAAACAAGGTAATCTCAATCGATGCTGGACGCAAATACTTTACTCTTGACCAGCTCAAACGCATCGTATATAAGGCTAGTGAGCTCGGATATTCTGATGTCCATCTCCTTCTAGGAAATGACGGACTTCGCTTCCTACTCGATGATATGATCATCACTGCCAACGGAAAAACCTATACAAGTGATGATGTCAAAAATGCTATCATCCAAGGAACAAAAGCTTACTACGATGATCCAAACGGGACTGCACTTACACAGGCAGAAGTGACAGACCTAATTGAATACGCTAAATCCAAGGGCATCGGTCTCATCCCAGCGATTAACAGTCCAGGTCACATGGATGCTATGCTGGTTGCCATGGAAAAATTAGGTATTAAAAATCCTCAAGCCCACTTTGACAAAGTCTCCAAAACAACTATGGACTTGAGAAACGAAGAAGCGATGAACTTTGTAAAAGCCCTCATCGGTAAATACATGGACTTCTTTGCAGGTAAAACAAAAATTTTCAACTTTGGTACTGACGAATACGCTAACGACGTGACTAGTGCCCAAGGCTGGTACTACCTCAAATGGTATCAACTCTATGGCAAATTTGCCGAATATGCCAACACCCTCGCTGCCATGGCCAAAGAGAGAGGTCTTCAACCAATGGCCTTCAACGATGGCTTCTACTATGAAGACAAGGATGATGTTGAGTTTGATAAGGATGTCATCATCTCTTACTGGTCTAAAGGATGGTGGGGTTACAATCTTGCAACTCCTCAGTACCTAGCAAGCAAAGGCTACAAACTCCTCAACACCAACGGAGACTGGTACTATGTTTTAGGCAATCACAAACCAGACGAAGCTTATCCACTTTCAAAAGCAGTTGAAAATTCTGGTAAAGTTCCATTCAATCAACTTGCTTCTACCAAGTATCCTGAAGTAGATCTTCCAACAGTCGGCAGTATGCTTGCTATCTGGGCAGATAGACCAAGCGCTGAGTACAAGGAGGAAGAAATCTTTGAACTTATGACTACCTTTGCAGATCACAACAAAGACTACTTCCGTGCTAATTATAATGCTCTCCGCGAAGAAATCGCACAAATTCCTGAAAACTTAGAAGGATACAGCAAGGAAAGCTTAGACACCCTAAGTGCAGCTAAAACAGCTCTAAATTACAACCTCAACCGTAATAAACAAGCTAAAGTTGACACACTTGTAGCCAAACTAAGAGCTGCTCGCTTAGGTCTCAAACCAGCTGCAACTCACTCAGGAAGCCTGGATGAAAATGGTCTTGCACCAACTACTGAGGTAAAACCTAGACTGGATGTTCAAGAGGAAGAAATTCCATTTACCACAGTGACTCGTGAAAATCCACTCTTGCTCAAAGGAAAAACACAAGTCCTTACTAAGGGCATCAATGGACATCGTAGCAACTTCTACTCTGTGAGCACTGTTGATGGTAAGGAAGTGAAAACACTTGTAGATAGTGTCGTAGCACAGAAAGCCGTTACACAAATAGTTGAAGTCGGAACTCTGGTAACGCATGTAGGTGATGAACACAGACAAGCCGCTATTGCTGAAGAAAAACCAAAACTAGAAACCCCAAGCCAACCAACTCCATCAACTGCTCCTGCTGAGGAAAGCAAAGATCTTCCTCAAGGTCCAGCTCCTGTAGCAACAGAGAAAAAACTTCCTGAAACAGGAACTCACGATTCTGCAGGACTAGTAGTCGCAGGACTCATGGCCACACTAGCAGTCTATGGACTCACTAAAAGAAAAGAAGACTAAGTCTTTTCAATAAAAAAATAAACAGCGAGATTAAAGCTCGCTGTTTATTTTTTTAATTAATCACCCAGTCCTAGACGTTCAAAGATTTCATCCACTCGTTTGGTGTAGTAAAGAGGGTTGAAAATTTCATCGATTTCCTCTTGTGTAAGGCGTGATGTCACCTCTGGATCTGCTTCGAGAAGAGGTTTAAAGTCTACTTGATTGTCCCAAGAGTAAGCTGTTTTTGGTTGCACCAAGTCATAGGCTTGCTCACGCGTCATGCCTTTTTCAATCAAGGTCAACATAGCACGTTGGCTAAAGATCAGACCGAAAGTCGAGTTCATGTTGCGGATCATGTTTTCTGGGAAGACCGTCAAGTTCTTGACGATATTTCCAAAACGGTTGAGCATGTAGTCAATCAAAATGGTCGTATCTGGTGTGATAATACGCTCAGCTGATGAGTGAGAGATATCACGTTCGTGCCAGAGAGCAACGTTCTCATAGGCCGTAAGCATATGACCACGGATAACACGCGCCAGACCAGTCATATTTTCAGAACCGATTGGGTTACGTTTGTGAGGCATAGCAGATGAACCTTTTTGTCCTTTGGCAAAGAATTCTTCCACTTCGCGTTGCTCAGATTTTTGCAAACCGCGAATTTCAGTCGCCATACGCTCGATTGAAGTCGCGATGCTAGCAAGAACCGCAAAGTACTCAGCATGAAGGTCACGAGGAAGGACCTGTGTAGAGATTTCTTGGGCACGGATACCAAGCTTGTCGCAGACATATTTCTCTACAAATGGTGGGATGTTGGCAAAGTTCCCAACCGCACCAGAAATCTTACCAGCTTCCACACCAGCAGCCGCATGCTCGAAACGCTCGATATTGCGCTTCATTTCGCTGTACCAAGTCGCCAATTTAAGACCAAAGGTTGTAGGCTCAGCGTGCACACCGTGGGTACGCCCCATCATGATGGTGAACTTGTACTCCTTAGCCTTATCAGCGATGATGTTGGTGAAATTTTCAAGGTCACGACGGATGATGTCGTTGGCCTGCTTGTAGAGGTAACCGTAGGCAGTATCCACCACGTCGGTAGAAGTCAACCCATAGTGAACCCACTTGCGCTCTTCACCAAGAGTCTCAGAAACCGCACGCGTGAAGGCAACCACATCGTGGCGAGTTTCCTGCTCGATTTCCAAAATACGGTCGATGTCAAAATCCGCTTTCTCGCGAATCAAAGCCACATCTTCCTTAGGGATTTCCCCCAACTCAGCCCATGCCTCGTCAGCCAAGATTTCCACCTCAAGCCAAGCACGGTATTTATTTTCTTCACTCCAAATGTTCGCCATCTCAGGGCGAGAGTAACGGTCGATCATTGTTTTTCTCCTTTATTTCCATCATTAATAGTTTCGACGTATATATTCAGCTTGTTTAATATCTCCAACTTGTTCACATGCTTCAATATACATTAACCTCGATTCTTCGCTCATATACATTATCCTTTCCTTAAAATATACTATAGCATCATCAAATTGCTCTAATTTAAATAGTACTCTTGCATATATTTCAGATAACTCTGGCAAACGTATATTTTGTCCTTCTAATTCAAGTATATTGGACAGTCTTTCTTTTGAAGTTTTCAAAGAATCCGCATCATCAAAAGTTGTTTCATCAAAAGTTAGGAAAAATATATTTCCTTCTACAAATTGACGATAGTTTTGAAACTCTCTGTTCTTATAAATATCCGATAATTTTAGGACTTCTTGGTAGAAACCCAGTCTAATCCTAATAGCTATTTGTTTTACCAACTCTAATTCAGTCACGTCTACTTCGTGTAAAATATCAATATTTATTAGTTCTTTTATTAAAAGTAATTTGTCTATAGTTTCGTATTCATAATAATACAATATACTTTTTTCAACAATTATTTCCTTCATTTCTTTTGACAATACAATAATCCGATCTAGCGCAAAGAATAAGGTAATAAATAATACTGGAACTTTTAAAACATCAGAACCAATTTCTAAATTCCCAATTAAAGTAAATCCAAAAAAAATACTATAAATAAATATTTTTTTTAATAATTTCATTTCTTTGCTAGCACTTCCAGTATAGACCCATATAATAAATACTACTAATAAAGCTAGAAGTAAAGAAAAACCTACCCCTACTGGAAATAATCTAAACAGACAATAACTCATAGTTATGAAAAGAATAATTAAAAATATGATTTTCTTTCTACTCTTTTTATTTTTTGTGCTATTCCCCCACCAATTGTAAAGAATATCTTCAAAATAATTTAAATATTGCACAACAGTATAATATTTACCATTTCCAATAGGATGAAAAATAATTAAAATACCAAATAAAACAATAATTAACGTTGCTTGAAAATAAACTCCAAAGATTAGAGTATAAATTAGAATTGTTGAGATTGCAATAAATACTTTCGACTCAAAATTTTGTTTCTTAAACAAGAACATTGTAACCAGTGAAATTATCATTGGAACCGACATCTTAAAAAGCAAAACTAACTCATCAAAAATTATTTCAGAAAATAATTTGAGAGAATCTGCATTCTGAGTTGATGGTACATATTGTAGAAATTCACTCTTCCCTGAAAAAATTGCATCTATTATAAAGTATAGATTAGCAAACGCTACTGCTTGCTGTAAAATAAACGGTTTTATCTGCTGATAAACTACAACTAAAAATATGCATGCAAATATTAAAAAAAGAATTCCATATAAAATGCTTAAAAAATCTCTTTTTTTCAAATCATTTTTAGATACATAATTAATTGATGGCAACAACAAATTATTTATCAATCTAAAATCTAAAAAATTATTTTTCATTAAAAATCTATTCCCTGTATCTTTTCTTTATAATAGCAATTCTCAATTTTTAGACCAATCTCCTTCCTAAGGAAAACAAGACTATTAGATGAGATTGAATAATAGCCATATTAGAGAATTTTGTGCTTCAAAATTTATAGACTTATTCTTCATTATTATCTTCACTATTAGGTTCATTAAGGGGGGTTGGTAAACCTAAAAGCCCATAGTATCAGATATCCCTTTAATAGATTTTAACACTCCATAATCTATTTTAGGTACTTGAATATTTTGGAATACTTCCATCATGGATTTTATCGCATTATTAAAATCAATATTGTTAATATAAAACCTATCCATTGCTGGTTTAATTACTTCTGATGCTGTTTTAGATAAAGATGATAAACTAGCCAGAAACTCCTGATCAAAAATATCATTTGTAAGTTTCCTAGTTGCTTCAAAATCCCATCTCTCAAGCATACTATGTTCAAGCTCTTCTAGTTCTTTAATTGCATCTGACAACAACAAATCTATTTTTTTGTAACTCCTGTAGGTTAGCATGTGAAAATGCATAACGTCATTCCTGTACTCTCTAATACTATTGTAACTGTTTTTAAGCACATCTGCTCTCTCATTATCGGTAAATGGTGCAAAATGCTTTTCCCATATGGTAATTGGGAGAGCTTCTTTTATCATCTGTTTCAGATGATATTCGCTTTTGTCTTGAAAATTTTTAAAATGATTAGTTAGGTTATTAACTGGATTTATATTTATTTCAAATATCAATGAATGGAGTTCAGCTATTTGCAGTCTTTCAATATGCTCTATTGTATGAATTTTTGATAAATCTAATTTATCATTAGTCTGTTCCTTAACAATCCTTACAATATTCTCGTCCTCTAGTGGAGACAAAGCTAATACAAAAATTTTTCGTAATAACGATTCATACGTTTGAAACTTAGGATAAAGCTTATTCGAAAAATACATAGACAAACTATTAGATAGAATTGAATATTTTAAATGATTTCTTCCTAAAAATTCTCTAAATTTTGAAAAGAAAACCTGAAATTTTTCTGCTGAACTTAATTTAGACTTGCTGTATTCATAGCTAAGTATAATTTTAACTAGTCCAGTTTGAAATTGTTGGATATTTATTATAAATTCATTCCCTTTGAAAATACACTTATATTTATTTGAGCGTCCCTCTACATACTTATCATCAACTTCATCTTGGCTGTCAGAAGTAATACTAATTATTTCTTAGCGAAGAAATAATTCTTCAAGTTTAGTAATGCTAATATTTTTAGTTAATAACTCCACCTCAAATTTCATATCTATTCCCTAAAATTCCACTTCTCCTTCAAACTCCTCTTTCCCAATCCACACAGATGGATAGTGGTCGAGTGTATTCAAATCTGTATTCAACGGTAAATCATAAATTGCCAAATAATTTTCTGAGTACTGAGCTACTAGCTCTTCATACTTAGCTCTCACTTTTTCTTGATCACTACTAGCATATAAAACTTCGACAACTGCTCCAGTCTTCTCCTTTTCAATAAATGCATTAACGATGATTTGAATCATATCATTGTCTCCCCTTTAAATAATACCTAGATCAGCCCTTATGACTTGTTCAAGTTCCCAACGAATATCATCCAATTTATTGTTTCTACCATCGTTATATTCTAAAGGTCTACCTGAAATAAAAGCATTGTGCCAAGTAACATCAAACTCAACTAAGTAATTTTTTACGTCTTGACTGGCATACAATTCAATAATCTTATCGGTAGTTCTAAATCGTTCATATTCTTTCTTAGCTAAAAAATACTGATTTTTAATTTTTTCTATTTCCTTGATATAGTATTCTCTATTCCGAATTTCTGTTTTGATATCTTCTGCATCTTGATAGTTAAGATTTTCTCGCTCCAATCGCTTTTGAAAATCTTTCTGAATCTGAATTTCTAAAATTCTATTTACCGTATCGAAATCTTCACGATTAAATACTGGCGAAAACGGTAGGTTAGTCATAACATCATAGGGCGTTTTATTAGGAAATAAAGATATTATCCTGATTAACTCGTTATAAGGTTCCGTTAATTTTTCTTGTTTTTGTACTTGACTTTGTATTTTTCGTTCTTGTACCTTCGATTTTCGTTTATCAACATAGATATAAATCCCCCATAAAAAGCCAAGAATACTTACAATCGCTAATACAGATTGCCAATTAAAATAACCGTGTTCATTTTTAAAAAACATATCCACTAAAAATCAATCCCTTTCCCAAACTCATCCACACTATCTGGCACATCACTAAACAAAGTCACATGTCCCATCTTGCGGTTGTGCTTCGCTTCTATTTTACCATACATGTGGAGGTGGGCGCTTGGATTTTCTGTGACATATTTTTCAGCAGCCTCGACGTGCTGGCCGAGAACATTAAGCATAACGGCTGGCGCATGTAGTTTGATGGCTGGCAATGGTGCTCCGAGAACGCCTAAGATATGGGTATCAAACTGAGAAAAGTCGCAGGCTTCGATAGAGTAGTGCCCAGAATTGTGTGGGCGTGGGGCAATCTCATTGACAATGATGTCATCAGCTGTCGCAAACATTTCCACGCAGAGCGTTCCAGATAGCTTGAGCTGTTCTGCAATTCGCACTGCCATAGATTTGGCCTTTTCAGCTAGACTTTCTGAAATGCGGGCAGGCACAATGGTCTTAGAGAGGATGTTGTTACGGTGGATATTTTCCTGAACTGGGAAAACCGTCACGTCCTTGCCATTTCCTGATGCAATAACAGAAATTTCAAGGTCAAAGTTGACGAATTCTTCCAAGACGCAGTCTGCTGAATCGGCTAGCGCACGGGCTTCTTCCAAGTCTGCTTCTGAGCGAATGACCTTTTGTCCGTGTCCATCATAACCACCTGTTGCAGTCTTGAGAACATAGTTTTTAGACAGGTCCATATCTGCCAAATCTTGACTTGAGGTCACAACCTTGTAAGGTGCCACAGTGACTTGAGCCTTGTTTGAGAGAAAGTCCTTTTCAAAGATGCGATTTTGAGAGATACGAAGCAGGTCTGTACCTTGAGGGAGTTGTCCATCCTTAATAACAGCATCCAAACCGTCAGCATCGACATTTTCAAACTCATAGGTGAGGACATCACAGCGATCTGCCAACTGACGGAGGGCATCCACATCGTTATACGGCGCTACGATGATTTCCGCCACGCGAGAGGCTGGGCAATCAGCCGTAGGATCCAGCGCGATAACCTTATGCCCCATGTAGATAGCAGAGATGGCCATCATCTGCCCCAGCTGACCACCACCGATAATTCCTATTGTTTTAGATGAGCTCATTTGTAGACTCCTCTGCAATTTTTCCTTGCTCTTCTGCGAAATCTGCCAAAGCTGTCGCGATAGCCTGATCTTCTACTGAGAGGAGACGGAGGGCAAAGAGGGCAGCATTAGTCGCACCTGCTTCACCGATCGCCATGGTCGCAACTGGTACGCCACCTGGCATTTGAACAATAGAGTAGAGCGAGTCTACGCCACTAAGAGCGCGCGACTTGACAGGTACCCCAATGACAGGAAGGGTTGTTTTCGCTGCTACCATGCCTGGCAAGTGAGCTGCGCCACCAGCACCTGCGATAATGACCTTAATACCACGGCTACGAGCTTCTTCGGCATGTCTGAACATAAGGTCTGGTGTACGGTGAGCAGAGACAACCTTCTTTTCGTAAGCTATACCGAAGCGGTCTAGGACTTCGGCGGTTTTTTGCATGGTTGCCCAGTCGGATTTTGAACCCATGATGATGGAAATTACTGGTTTCATTTCTTCTCCTTTTTCCTCTTTTTTGACAATTACCTTAGGTTTTGAGGGACGGAAGCAGTCACCAAAGGTGTCTCATGCCTAAATCGGAAGCCCAAGATCTTCCAATTTCCCTGAACGATTGGATTGTCATTCAATCGTTCTTTCACAACGGCGGTGATTGTTCTATATTATTAGCTCGCTAACGCTCGCAAATCAAACGACCATTAACGTATTTTGTGAATTTTTGCTAATTCTTTTTTGATTATGGTCTTAGGTGGTGGGGACGGAAGCAAACCTTCGGTTTCATTCCTAAACTTGGAGCCTAAGTCTCAAATTTTCCCCGACCAGAACAGAGTCTGTTCTGGTCTTTTCACCACGGAGACCATTATCGGGTTTAGCGATTTCGTCGCGTTATTCTTATATCCTTACTTAATTGCCTTGCTTCCGATATCGGTTCGGTAAAAGAGGCCTTCTGTATTTTGTTTGTCGAGTTCCTTGTAGATGGTATCTTGGGCTTCTTTGACGGTATCGTTCGTGGTGACGAGCATATAAACTCGTCCGCCGTTTGATAGCAGTGCTCTGCTATTTTCCGCAAACTTAGCTCCAGCATAGTAGGTGATAATGTCGCCTTCGGTCTTGGATGGAAGCTTAACACCTTTTTCATAAGCTAGTGGGTAGCCATTTGAAGCGACAACCACACCCAGAGTCACACCCTTGTCCGTCCAAGTAATGTTTGGCTCCTTGCCATCCAGAATATCTGTGATGTTTTGTGCAAAGTCAGATGTCAAACGAGGCAGGATAATCTGAGTTTCAGGGTCTCCAAAGCGAGCATTAAACTCGATGACCTTAGGTCCATCAGCTGTCAAGATAAGACCCGCATAAAGGATACCAAGATACGGACGACCTTCTTGAATCATACCTTCTAGGACTGGCTTGACAATGGTGTCAACCGCTGTATCAACTACACTCTGTGGTAAGTGTGGAACTGGCGCATAGGCACCCATACCGCCCGTGTTAGGCCCCTTATCGCCATCATAGGCACGTTTGTGGTCCTGAGCCGTTGGCATGATGTAGAACTTATCGCCGTTGACAAATGCAAAGAGGGAGAACTCCTCCCCATCGAGGAATTCCTCGATAACCACACGCGCACCAGAATCACCGAATTTATTGTCCAAAAGCATCTCGTGAGCTACTTCGACTGCTTGCTCAACCGTCTCCGCAACGACGACACCTTTCCCAAGTGCCAAACCATCTGCCTTGACTACGATAGGCGCACCCTGTTTTTCGATATAGGCCTTGGCTTCCTCGAAATCTGAGAATGTGGCATAGGCTGCTGTCGGAACGCCGTATTTGACCATGATTTCCTTGGCAAAATCCTTGGACCACTCCAACTCCGCTGCCAATCTTGTCGGACCAAAAGCCTTGAGCCCAGCTTTGTTAAAATCATCCACAATCCCAGCCGCAAGGGCGTCATCTGGCCCGATAAAGGACCAAGCGATATCGTTGTCTTTTGCAAACTCAATCAATTTAGAATGTTCGGAAATAGAGATATCTACCAATTCCAACCCATCCAGAGTCATACCGTCATTCCCAGGAGCTACAAAGACTTTTTCAACGTCTTTTGATTCAAGTAACTTTTTAGCAATCGCATGCTCACGACCGCCCAAACCGACAACAAGCAGTTTCATTTCTCAACCTCTTTTGCGAATTATTTACTAACATTATAACACAAACGTTCGTTTTAATCTTGTTCTATTCCGTTTTTTAAGCAAAAAAAGGAAAGAAACTGTTTTCTTCCCTTTCATCTTCTTAATGTCTAAAATGTCTCACGCCTGTGAAGACCATGGCCAAGCCATATTTATCCGCTGCTTCGATAGACTCTTGGTCACGGACAGATCCACCTGGTTGGATAATGGCCTTGATCCCTGCTTTGGCGATTTCTTCCACGTTATCCGCGAATGGGAAGAAGGCATCTGAAGCAAGCACAGCACCGTCAAGGCGGTCTTTAGCTTGGTCAATCGCAATACGGACGGAAGCCACACGGTTAGTCTGACCTGGGCCAACACCAAGTGTCATGTGGTCGTTGGTCACGATGATACCGTTTGATTTCACGTACTTGATAGCCTTCCAAGCGAACTCAAGAGCAGTCGCTTCTGTCTCGGTTGGCTGGCGCTTGGTCACCACTTGCCAGTCAGCTGGCCTCTCTTTGACCACGTCTTGGTTTTGCACGAGAAGTCCACCAACCACGCCAGTGTACTCTGCTTCCACTTCACTAGCATCTTGAGCGTCAAATGGCAAGGCAAGGATGCGCAAGTTTTTCTTTTTATTTGTCAAAATGGCTAGCGCTTCATCCGTATAGCTTGGTGCGATGATGATTTCAAGGAAAACTCCGTGCATCTTCTCAGCAGTCACAGTATCCACCTCACGGTTAAGGACGACAATTCCACCAAAGATAGACACTGGGTCAGACTCATAAGCGTAGTCCCAAGCAGTTTCGATGTCATCAGCCTGACCGATTCCACATGGGTTCATGTGTTTGAGAGCCACAACGGTTGGACGATCTTTGAAGTCACGGATGATACGGATGGCTGCATCCGCATCACGGATATTGTTGAAGGACAATTCTTTACCGTTGAGTTGCTTCGCTGAAGCAATCGAATAGTCAGTCGGCAAAGCTTTTTGGTAGAAGTCTGCATCCTGCTGAGGATTTTCTCCGTAACGCATAGCTTGCTTGAGGTCATAGGTCAAAGTTAGCTTTTCTGGTTTGCTTTCTCCGACTTGAACTGTGAAATATTCCGCAATCAAGGCATCATAAGCCGCTGTGTGACGGAAAACCTTGGCTGCCAAACGTTGACGAGTTTCATAAGTTGTTTCACCGTTTGCTGACAATTCGTCAAGAATCACAGCATAATCCTCTGGGTCTACCACAACTGTTACGCTAGCGTGGTTCTTCGCTGCTGAACGAAGCATAGATGGCCCACCGATATCAATGTTTTCAACTGCATCAGCGTAAGTCACGTCCGGTTTGAGGATGGTTTCCTTAAATGGGTAAAGGTTTACCACAACAAGATCAATGAGCTCAATCTGGTTCTCCTTAGCTGCTTCCAAGTGACTATACAAGTCACGACGAGCCAAAAGTCCCCCGTGGATATTTGGATGAAGGGTCTTGACACGGCCATCCATCATCTCTGGAAAACCAGTCACATCATCGATGGCAATGGTCTTCACCCCAGCTGTATCAAGGGCAATCTTGGTCCCACCTGTTGAGATAATATCCCAACCGAGTTTTTTAAGTTCTTGGGCAAATTTAACAATGCCCGATTTGTCTGAGACACTGATCAAGGCTTTTTTCGTCATTCTATTCCTCTTTCTTTAAATCCAAGCGCATAGCGACTTCGTTATTTTCTTCTATAAATCCTGTTTCCTGAAAACCCAGACTAGTCAGCAGGTGCTTCATTTTTTCATTTCCAACCACATAATCTGCAATAATATGATTGCAAATGCTATCCATCTGAGCCTTTTTGATCAGAACTTCCAAGGCTTTTCGTCCATAACCTCTTCCTTGGTACTGCTGGCCAATCATTATCCGCCAGATAAAGTATTCCGCTTCATCCTTATCTATTTCCAACAGGAGAAAACCAACTACAAGCTCATTCCAATAGATTGCCATTGGAAACACATCCCCATTCTCTCGGTAGAGCCATGCGTCAGCTAAAGAGCGTACATTTGGAGACACGAAACATGCTCGTTCATCAGCTTCAGATATTTTCAAATCCAGCACGGCCTGAAAACTATTCTCATCTACTAATTTCAAATTAATCATTTTTTCTACAGCAAGATTTCACAATCAAAACTTGATTTACTTCTTATCTTCTACCCACCTCTAAACTCTCCAACACTTGAGGATAGAGCTGATACTCGGTGGCATGGATACGAGCTTCAAAACTGTCAATGGTATCATCAGCCAGTCGTGGTACACGGACTTGTTTGATGACCTTTCCTGTATCCACTCCAGAGTCCACCCAGTGAATGGTCACACCACTCTCAGAGACGCCAGCATTCCAAGCATCCTCAATCCCATGAGCTCCTGGAAATTCTGGCAGGTATGCTGGATGGATGTTGATAATCCGTCCTTCATAAGCCGCCAATAAGGTTGGTCCAACGATTTTCATGTAACCTGCTAGACAAACCAAGTCAATCTGGTGCTCTTCTAATAGCTCAACAAGTGCTGCTTCGTAGTCTGCCTTGCTCTCAAACTCCTTGAGTTCAAAAGCATAGGACAGAACGCCGAGCTTGTCTGCACGCTCGAGCACATAGGCGTCACGATGGTCTGAAAAGACAAACTCCACTGGAAACTCTTCGGCAATCATCTGAAAATTTGAGCCATTACCCGAGGCAAAAACCGCTATTTTTTTCATTTGATAATGACACTTTCGTTTTCTTTCTTGACGATACGACCAATTTCATAAACTGGTTCATCCAACAATTCCTTGACACGGCCTACATTTTCAGGGCTAACTGCCAACATGAGTCCCACACCCATATTGAAGATTTCAAACATTTCTTCATGCTTAATCTGACCGTATTTTTCAAGGGCTTTAAAGATTGGTAAGACTGGAATTTTGCTTTCCTCAATCTCTGCAGCCAAGTCAGCCGCAAACATACGAGGGACATTTTCGATAAATCCACCACCTGTGATGTGAGCAATACCATTGACCAACTCTTCTTTGATGAGTGGCAAGACAGCCCTGACATAGATACGGGTCGGCTCAAGAAGGACTTCCTTGAGTTTCTTGCCTTCCAATTCTGGCAAGACTTCCTCACCTGTATAGTCGGCAAATACACGACGAACGAGGGAGTAACCATTTGAGTGAATCCCACTTGAAGCAAGTCCAAGAAGAATATCTCCCTCTGACACCTTTGAGCCGTCAATGATTTGAGATTTTTCAGCCACACCGACCGCAAAACCAGCTAGATCGTAATCATCTTCACCATACATACCAGGCATTTCAGCCGTTTCCCCACCGATGAGGGCAGCACCAGCCTGCACACAACCTTCTGCTACACCAGCAACCACTTGTTCTAGCTTGGCTGGTTCATTCTTCCCTGTCGCCACATAGTCAAGAAAATAGAGGGGCTCCGCACCTGCAGCGATGATGTCATTGACACACATAGCCACACAGTCCTGACCAATGGTATCGTGCTTGTCGTACTTGATAGCCAGCATGAGCTTGGTTCCGACACCGTCAGTCCCTGAAATCAAGACGGGTTCTTTAACCCCAGTCTTTGAAAGGTCAAACATACCACCAAAGCCACCCAGAGCTCCCATGACACCTGCACGCTCCGTACGAGCCACGTGCTTTTTAATCCGTTCAACAACTTCATAACCCGCTTCAACATCCACACCAGATTGAGCGTACGCATTTTTATTTGCCATTTTATTTTTCCTTTTCTTTTTTTGGGAAAGACTGCGACGTATTTTTAGATAAACAATTATTTTATCTAAAAATACTAGTCAGGTCTCTAGCTTTGGTCCCATAGGAGAAAGCGTCTACTGACAAATGCTTTAGCTTTTAGTCAGTAGTGAGACGTGGAGCGTATGCATTTTTATTTGTCATTTGTTTATTCCTTTTCTTTTATGAAGAATCTTCAGTCGGCTACTTGTAAAAACTGGTCTTTTCTTCCAAACTTCTACGATAGTCTTCTTCATAGTCGTAGAGAGGAGTTGGGTAGTCACCGTCAAAGTAAGCGACACAGAGACCACCATTTGGCGCATCTGTTTCAATCCCAATCGAATCAATCAATCCCTCAACAGAGAGATAAGTCAGACTGTCTGCCCCAATGATTTGACGCGTTTCTTCAACCGTATGATTGGCTGCAATCAGTTCCTGACGGGTCTGGATATCAATCCCGTAGAAGCATGGATAAGCTAGCGCTGGACTACCAATTGCAACGTGAACCTCAGTCGCACCTGCTTCTTTCAAAAGCTGAACGATACGGCGAGAGGTTGTCCCACGAACAATGGAATCATCCACCATGACCACACGTTTGCCTTTAACAACGCCTGAAACAGCAGACAGTTTCATCCGCACCCCTTGCTCCCGCAATTCTTGAGTCGGTTGGATAAAGGTACGTTGGGTGTATTGGTTCTTGATGAGGCCCATTTCGTTTGGTAAACCTGATTCTTCCGCAAATCCCATAGCCGCGCTGAGGGAAGAATTGGGTACACCGACCACGATATCTGCCTCATGCTTGAATTCACGCGCCAATTGGGCACCCATACGTTTACGTGCAGTATGGACATTGACACCGTGGATATTAGAATCAGGACGAGCAAAGTAGATATACTCCATTGAACAAATCGCCAACTGGGTTTCATCTGTATAGCTGTCATACTGGATGCCTTTGTCATCAATGATCACAATCTCACCTGGCTTCAAATCACGAATCCACTCAGCACCAATGACTTCAAAAGCGCAGGTTTCAGAGGAAACAACCACCGCTCCATTGGCCATTTTCCCGATAGAAAGAGGACGGAAACCATTAGGATCAAGAGCCGCAATCAACTTGTCTTCAAACAGTAAGATATAGGCGAAGCCACCTTTGACAAGACTGAGCGCCTCCTTGATTTTGCCCATTAAGTTCGGATTATGACTGCGACGAATGAGGTGAGCCAAGATTTCCGAGTCCGAAGTCGCGCTGAAAATCGCTCCTCTATCTTCCAATTCTTTCTTGAGAGAGGCCGCATTGGTCAAGTTTCCATTATGAGCCAACCCAAACTGCATATCGTGAAAACGGAAAAGGAAGGGCTGGATATTATCTACAGAAGCTTCGCCAGCAGTCGCATAACGAACATGCCCAATCGCACCAGTTCCTGTCAATTTATCCAAATTAGCAGGATTTCTGAAGACTTCTGATAAAAGTCCCATGTCACGATGGCGCTTTAACTGTCCCTGGTCATTGGAGAGGATTCCTGCCCCCTCCTGACCACGGTGCTGAAGACTGTGGAGACCAAAATAGGTCAATTTAGCAGCATCTGGATGTCCCCAGATACCGAAAACACCACATTCTTCATTAAGAGATTTTACTTCGTATGTCATTTTATATACCTTTTATTTCCCTGTGAAATAACGCACCGCTGATGCGAATAGGTGCTGGTCTTTATTTCCTGGGATGTTTTGGAAGAGACCGTCTTCATAACGTTCTGAGTGACCCATCTTCCCGATGATTTGACCGTTCTTGCTGGTAATTCCTTCGATGGCATTTACCGAACCATTCGGATTGTACTTAGAATCCATACTTGGTTTGCCGTTAAAGTCAACATATTGGCTGAAAATTTGTCCATTGTCGCGGAGCTCTGCAAATTCCTCAGCAGTCACGACAAATTTCCCTTCACCGTGCGAAACAGGAATGGCATGAATCTCACCAACTTCCACTCCAACAAGCCATGGTGAGTTGGTATTGGCAATCCGAGTTTCCACCATCTTGGCCACGTGTTGGTTGGCATCATTGTAGAAGAGGGTTGGGCTAGTACTTCTAGCATCTTCAAAGTTTCCGTATGGAAGAAGACCTGATTTGACCAAGGCCTGGAATCCATTACAGATACCGATAATCAAGCCCCCACGAGAGATAAAGCTATCAATAGCCACACGCACTTTTTCATTGAGCAAGATGTTGACGATAAACTTGGCTGAACCATCTGGCTCATCCGCAGCTGAGAATCCACCTGCAAAGAAGAGAATGTTAGCCTTGCCGATGTTGTCAACCATAGTTTCAACTGAATTGACAATGGCTTCTTCATTCAAGGTCACAAATGGCACTAAGTTGACCTCTGCACCTTCTTTTTCGAAAGCCTTAGCTGAGTCATATTCTGAGTTAGTTCCTGGGAAGACTGGGATGTAAACCACAGGTTTTTCAACCTTTTCTTTGACTTTAATCACAACATCTGATACCACAGCTGGAACTTCAGCCAATTCTTTGGCTTGGACAAACTCTGTTGGGTAAACTTCTTCCAGTTTTCCTTGGAAGGCACTGTCAAGCTTGTGTCCATCTAGCTTCACACCGTTGACAGTCAGTGTAAAGTCTGCGCTCGTTTGCCCGATTTTCTCCACTCCAGCGATTTCTTCAGGAGACGTGAAGACAAAGCCGCCTAATTGAGCTGTCAAAGCTGTTTCAAGTTCAGGCAAGGTTACCTCTGCACCAATATGGTTTCCAAAGGTAGCAAGAGCCAAGCTTTCAAGCACACCACCATATTTGACAGCTGATGCAGATGTCACTTTGTGACCAGCTTGGATGTCTTCAAACTGAGCAAAGTTAGACTTAATCAAGTCAAAATCAATCTCTGCAGCAAGTGCTTTACCTGGAATGTAGTAAATGTTTTCACTGGCAGTCTTGAACTCGGGAGAGAGAACCTTACGGCTATCCGCTGTCGTCACCCCAAAGGCGACCAAGGTTGGTGGAACGGTCAATTCTTCAAAGGTACCAGACATAGAGTCCTTCCCACCGATAGATGGCAAACCAAGTTGGATTTGTGCTTCGATAGAACCTAGAAGAGCTGCTACTGGCTGACCGAAACGCTCTGCTTGCTTATCCATGCGCTCAAAATACTCTTGGTAAGAGAAACGAGCCTTGGACCAGTTGGAACCAGCAGCTACTAGACGAGCAGTCGCTTCAATAACCGCATAAGCAGCGCCATGATATGGAGACCATTCTGCCACATATGGATTGAATCCTTGGGCCATGACAGACGCAGTGTGAGTCACACCATGTTGAACTGGCAATTTTTGCACAGAAGCCTCAGTTGGTGTGAGTTGGTAGCGACCGCCAAGTGGGTGATTGACCGTTGAACGACCGACTGAGCAATCAAAGATGGTTTGTAAGCCTTTTTGACTCGCATGGTTGAGATCAGACAGAACCGCAAGGGTATCTGCTTCAAGTGTATCAGCAGATGTTTGACGTTCTTCTGGGAGTTTGACATCCTTGTCCACAACCTTGGCATCAACGACCACGCGCACACCATTGGTGTCAAGGAAACGGCGTTCCAAGTCTACAATGGTTTCACCATTCCAGTGCATAACCAGATTTGGTTTTTCAGTCACTGTCGCAACCACAACAGCGTCAATATTTTCTTTATTACATTCTGCAACGAAGGCATCTACGTCCTCAGGACGAACCACCACAGCCATCCGTTCTTGAGATTCAGAGATGGCAATTTCGGTACCATTCAAGCCTTGGTATTTAAGAGGCACTTTGTTAAGGTCGATTTCAAGTCCATCAGCCAATTCACCGATGGCTACACAGACACCACCAGCACCAAAGTCATTAGACTTCTTGATAAGACGAGTGACATCGCCATTACGGAACAGACGTTGAATCTTGCGTTCTTCGATGGCATTCCCTTTTTGAACCTCAGCGCCAGCAGTTTCCACAGACTCAACTGTTTGAACCTTAGAAGAACCTGTCGCACCACCGACACCATCACGTCCTGTCTTACCACCGAGAAGGATAATGACATCACCCGCTTCAGGTTTTTCACGAACCACATTGCCCTTGGGAGCCGCACCAACAACAGCACCTAACTCCATGCGTTTAGCTACAAAGCCTGGGTGGAAGTACTCACGAACGTAGGTTGTTGCAAGCCCAATCTGGTTACCATATGAAGAATAGCCATGAGCCGCTGTTTTAGAAATGACCTGTTGTGGCAATTTCCCAGCACGCGTTTCCGAAATCGGTGCTGTAATATCACCGGCACCTGAGATACGCATAGCTTGGTAGACATATGAGCGACCTGACAATGGGTCACGAATGGCACCACCGATACAGGTAGCAGCACCACCAAATGGCTCAATCTCAGTTGGGTGGTTATGAGTTTCATTTTTAAACATAAGGAGCCATGGTTCCTTGACACCATCAACGTCTACTTCGATTTCAATCGAGCAGGCATTGATCTCATCTGACACTTCCATGTCGTCCAAACGCCCATTGGCACGCTCATAACGACCAAAAATAGTCGCCATATCCATCAAGGTCTGTGGTTTTTCCGAACGCCCCAACTCCTCACGCATGGCAATATACTTATCATAAGTCGCCTGCAATTGCTTTTGGAATTTCGATGCGGAAAAATCAATGTGTTTCAACTCTGTCTCAAAAGTCGTGTGACGGCAGTGATCAGACCAGTAAGTGTCCAAAACCTTGAGTTCTGTTTCCGTCGGCACGCGCCCGATTGACTTAAAGTAGTCTTGGATAAAGAGCAAATCATCCACTTCCATTGCCATGCCCTGCTCGGCCTTGTAGCGGGCAAAGTCTTCTGCTGTATAGCTTTCAAAGAAAGTCAATTTCGGAATGGTCTTGTCTGACTCTGAAAATTCCTGCTTAGCAATCCCAGTCGTGATGTCCTTGAAACGAGAATCAACTGGATTGAGCAAGTAGTTCTTGACCGCTTCTAACTCAGTCGCATCAATATCTTTATTGACTAAGTAAAGTTGAGCAGTATTGACTGTTACATCACTCGAACTTCCCAGCAAAAGCAAGGCTTCCTGTGAAGAAGCTGCACGCTGGTCAAACTGCCCTGGCAGGCTTTCAATAGCAAAGAAAGCATAGTTGGCAAGATCCGCTTGCACAGCCGCTTCATCCAAGACATGATCTGTCACCTGCTCAGAGAAGATGTGTTTCTCTGCAGGTGCAAACAGGTCCTCTGCCAAGTCAAATACGTCATACACTTGCACGATGCGAATACTTTTCAAGCTTGAAAGTCCCAAGTTATGCTGGAGCTCTCTAACCAAACTCTCTGACTTAACCTGAAAATCAGCCTTTTTTTCAACAAAAATACGTTTATCCATCAATTCTTATTCCTTTATTTCAGCTCTTACAATATTCCCAAACAGCCTTTCGGTTGTTATTTCAACCCTTGCAACTTTTCCCAAACAATCTCATAAACATCTGTTAATTCACCTAGTTCTCTACGGAGTGAAAAGGTCTGGGGACCTTTTCAGCCTGAGTCCTTTTATTTGAGAGACGAAGGTTTTCCGTTGCTAACAGATTATTTCAACCCCTGCAACTTTTCCCAAACAATCTCATAAACGTCGGTTAGTTCTCCCAATCCTCTACGGAAAACATCCTTATCCATGTGGTTGCCATCCGCATCCCACAAGCGGCAGTTATCTGGTGAAAATTCGTCTGCTAAGATAATCTTGCCATCCTTATCAAAACCGAACTCTAGCTTAAAGTCAATCAACTTAAGCCCAATCTCAGCAAACCAAGTTTTCAAGAGTTCATTGATTCGACGAGTTTCTTCCTTCAAGTAGGCAATCTGCTGGTCATCCGCAATCTGTAGGAATTTCACATGCTCGTCATTGATAAATGGATCATCCAAGTCATCATTTTTATAGTAAAATTCGACAATCGGAGTCTCAAAGGCGATACCTTCATCTACGCCAAAACGTTTTGAAAAGGAACCAGCTGTGTAGTTTCGAAGCACAACTTCTAGAGGAATAATCTTAACCTTTTTATTGAGCTGTTCCGTGTCCGAAAGTTTCTCCACAAAGTGAGTCGCTACACCAACCGCATTTAATTTCTCAAAAATAAAAGATGAAATCTGATTATTCAACACTCCCTTACCTGCAATCTGCTCCTTCTTGACACCATTAAAAGCAGTCGCCTGGTCCTTGTAAGTTGAAATAATAAGATTTTCATCCTCAGTTGTATAGATATCTTTAGCTTTTCCCGAATAGATCAATTGTTTTGACATTTTAAAGTTCGCCTTTCGTATTACTTGAGCACATTCTACCACAAAAACCCTAAAATTACAAGAATTTAACCGAATAAATAACACATTTACTTCAAAAATAATAAAGAAAAAACTGCAAGAAGTATCTTTCTCACAGTTTTAAAATCATTTAATACTCTTCGAAAATCAAATTCAAACCGCGTCAACGTCGCCTTGCCGTACTCAAGTACAGCCTGCGGCTAGTTTTCTAGTTTGCTCTTTGATTTTCATTGAGTATAACTCTAAAAACACGAACATTACTCTTTGTTCAAAAATTGATCCAAATAATAGCGCAGATAACTTTTCTTGCCTGTAATCATCTGCAGACGACCCTCCACCCCGTACCGAAGTTTTTCAGCCTGCTCAGAAGTTAGATTAGTCTCCGCCTCGATTTTAAAGAAATTCCCTTTCTCAGTCTTAGTAGCTGTCGCATCAATACTTGTAATAGTAGAATCTAAGAAAAGTTGATTCTTGGCATCATGAGTCGTAGTATAGCGAACAGAATCACCGACCTTGATTCTTGCTACATCTTTTGAACTTAGATAAGCTGTGAGTTTGGCTTTCCCTTCTTTTTCCAAAGACGGATAGAGTTGGGCTAGTAGGGCACCTTCTGCTACCATGATAGAATCACTGGTCTCAGTATTAAGATGAAGCACCCCATCCTCACTCGCCGTAATTTTCCCCTTGTCTAAAAGATTTCCCTGTACCTTCTTACCTGACTCTGCCTCCAAGATTTTCTGCTCTAGAAGGGTCAATTCCTGACCAACCTTAGCCAAGTGTTGGGATTTGATAGACTCCAATTGACTGCTTAAGCCTGACGCATAGGCTTGCTGGGTACCTGAACCTGCATACTGGACACGATAAGTAGCAAGACTGGATTCTAACTGAGAAAGCTGCGCTTCAACCTGCGCCACGGCCTGAGCCTTAGCTTGCGGATTTTCCTCCCCCTGAGACTTGTAGGACTGGTAGAGAGAGTAGGCTAGATTCTGACTGGCCAAGGAAGCACCTGTTTCAATAGCTGACTTAGCTGTCTGGTAATCGCGAATTTTAGCCTCTGTTTGGCTGATGAGATTGCCGATTTCGGCTTGGGTTTGACTAGCTGCTGCATTCTGAGACGCGATGGTCTCATTTTGTTGCGATGTACTAGCCCTAAGACTGCCTGCTTGACTGATGTAGTCGCGAAAGGTGGCTTGGTAGCCAAATTTATCCTCCTCTGGAAAGTAATCCGTCCCTTCTTGCAGACTTTTTTGCAAATACTCCAATTGCTTTTTTTGATCCTTAAGCATGTCCAACTGACTGCCATAAGCCTCTGCTTGGATACCTTCTGCCCCTTCCTGGTATTGAACAAGAAGCTCCCCCTTCTTAACCAGCTTATTTTCTTCCAAATGATTGACAAGAATGCGATTGTTGCTTGTTGACTGGATATTTGCCAGGATACGACTAGGCTCGACAGTAGCTCTAGTAGACAAACTCATCTCCTTCTCTGCAAATATTGCAAAGCCAAGCAAAAACACGAGCAGAAGGGACATGGGTACAATCACCCGACTGGAAAAATTATGGTAACGACGATTATAAAACTCCGCACTTTCTAAAAATTCTGGTTTCATCCTCTCCTCTTTCTAGCTATTCACCAAATGGGCGTAAAATCCACCCCGTGCAAGCAAATCAGCATGCTTTCCTTCTTCAACAATCTTGCCCTGATCCAAGACAACAACCTTCTCTGTCCGCTCAGCAATGGTCAAACGGTGAGCAATGAAAATCAAGGTTTTATCTAAAGACATCAGATTATCAACAATTCGCTTCTCTGTCAGAATATCCAAACTGCTGGTCGCCTCATCCAAAATCAAGACAGGTGCATCTGTCAAGAGAGCACGCGCCAGAGCAATTCTCTGACGTTGACCACCTGAGATCCCTGCCCCATCCGAAGTCAATTCTGTCTGGTAATTCAGTGGCATGCGCTCAATATCCTCCCGAATCTCTGCCAATTCGACCGCCCGTAAGATATCCTCCTGTGTCGTCCCCTCCTTGGCTCCCAAAAGAAGATTGTCCAAAATCGTTCCGTTAAAAACATAGGGCTGTTGAGGCAGATAGTTGATATACTGGCGCAAGGCCTTTTTATCAATCTGATTGAGATTGACACCACCCAGACTAATCTCCCCTTGACTTGGGTCGTAAAAATTAACCATCATCTTGGCCAATGTCGTCTTACCTGACCCTGAAATTCCCACAAAAGCCACCTTAGAGCCTTGGGGAATAGTCAAATTGATATCCGACAAGACATCTCGACCATAGCCATACTTGTAGGAAACCTGCTTGAAGGTCATATCTCCCTTCATCAAGCTCAGATCCTCAACTGTTTTCTTCTCCTCAAACTCAGAAGCTACCAGATAAACCTCATTTAGACGGTTATTGGCAACCTGCGCTGTCTGAAGCTTGGTTTGCAGATTGATGATATTTTCCAAAGGATTGGTAAAATAAACAAGCAAGGTATTATAGGTAATCAACTGCCCCAAACTCATCTTGCCATCCATGACCAGAACAGCCCCCATCCAGAGAATGCCGACATTGAGCAAGAGATGGGCAACCTTTTTCAGAGCCTTTTGCTGACTCTCTGCCCGACTATAGGTAAAGGATTTTTTCAGATAATCCACAAATTCCTTGTCAATCTTTTGGTAACGCTGACTTTCACTGGTCAAGGACTTAATAGTCTCAATACCGTTGATGTCCTCGATGATAGAAGAAGACAGAACCGCATTGGCTTCCATGGTATCCCGATTCATCTTTTCAAACGGCTTCATAAAGGCAAAGATAATCACTGTGTAGATAGGAAGCGCCAATAAAGTCATGAAAAAGAGATTGGTATTTTGTGAAAATAAAACAAGGGAAATAATGACAACCGTTGACACATCTAGGAAAATCGAAAGGATGGTCGAAGCCAGCGCATCGATAATACTGTTAGCATCCGTGAAACGAGACACGATTTCCCCTGTCCTGCGTGTCGCAAAGAAAGACATAGGTAGGTGAAAAACATGCTTGATGTAGGATAAAATCACATCAATCGACAAGCGTTGCCCCAAAACAAGCAAGAGGTACTCCTGAGCGTAAGACAAGACCTGCTGGAGAATATAGACGATAACCAGCCCAATAGAAATAATCCCCAGCGTCGAACGCATCTGATCTGGCACATAGGTATCAATGATAGACTGCAGATAGTAAGAACCCACAATGTTAATCAAGGTTACCAAGAGTGTCGCCAAAACGATATTGGCAATCAAACCACGCTGTTTCACTAATATAGGGATAAAAGATAGCAGACCATTTTTTTGATCCTTATGGGGCTTATAGTCTGGACTAGGCGCCATAAACAGAGTCACTCCTGTCCATTCTTTCGCAAAACGCTCACGTGGTAGTTTGGTCAATTTCACCCCAGGATCTGGATCAGCAATATGAATGCTGCCCTTATCCTGCCCAGTCACCACATAGTAGTGAAGCAATCTCCCTTCCTTAAGCACATGGGCAACAAAAGGAAAAGTCAAATCTGGCAAGTCAAAGAGCGTCATATCCGCCTTAATTGCTCGCGTCTCAAAACCAATTTCCTCTGCCACCTTAACCAAGCCCAAAGCCGTTGTCCCATCCATGGTTGTCTTGGCCAATTCTCGCAAGTGAGCCAAAGAATAGTAACTACCATAGTAACCAAAAACCATGGCTAATGAAGCTACACCGCAGTCCATCTGATCCACCTGCGGACGATAGTGACGTTTCCCAAATTTCATATTCATCTCCTTTTTCCTAATACTCAATGAAAATCAAAGAGCAAACTAGGAAACTAGCCGCAGGCTGCTCAAAACACTGTTTTGAGGTTGTAGATAGGACTGACGAAGTCAGTCACATATATACGGCAAGGCGACGTTGACGTGGTTTGAATTTGATTTTCGAAGAGTATAAACTCATCTGATAACAACTATCTTACCCCAATCCTCAAACAAAAACTGGACTTCCTCCCCAAATGCGCCTATCTACCTCCCAAATGCACTTTTAGAATAAAAAATAGGCAGAACAAACGTCCTACCTAAAATATATATTTATTCCTTTTTCTTCCTAACTCTTTTGTCAATCATATGCAAAACGATAATCGAAAACAGCGGTGGTACAATATAACTCTTTTCACTCATTGTCAGCTGAAATCCCAGGGTTGCTAGTATCTTAAAGATGAAAATATTCATCAAAAATAGAAAAACAAATACTAAAAAATATTTTAAAACCTTCTTCATTTCTTTTCTTCAACTTTCCTAATTTCTACACCTATTTTATCAAAAATATATGTAAAACTCCAAATAAACACCTCAACTGCACTTTTTGGGGCAAAAAATAGGCAGAACAAACGTCCTACCTACTAAAAATATGGTATGAAAGGAAATTGATTTTTTACTGTCACCCTAGGCAAGCTTGGGACAAATAAATCATTGATAGTAACCTTTACGACATCCTATTTAAAGTTCCTTCAATTTTTAATGTCCCTGCTATTTCTAAGCCACCTATGGTATGATCTATTCATAGTCAGAATAGATAACACCGTTCTAAATTACGATTCATAGTTTTTCTTACATTCTTTAATAAAATATGTATCAAATTGTTAAAATTAACGTCTGCTTCCTAGATGACGACCGTACATATAGGTAACGACTCCTAAAATACCCCAAGCGATAGCTGTAGAAGTAGTAATAATAAGTCCGCCCTTGGTACTAGCCAAATCTGCTTCTGCCATGAACTCAAATTTTTCTTCTAATTTTTTCATATCCTACCTACTCCTTTAAATATATTAACCAAACGTACGAGATAACCAATAACCCACTACTCCAGCTCCACCTGCAGCAAGCAATGAGCCTCCAATAACAATCAATAAACCTACTCCACCTTGTACTTGCTCTAATTCATTTTGGTCTACGATTTCAAATTGATTCAAATTTTGCATGATATACTCCTTTTTAAATAATACTAGCTAATCCAATAGCTACTCCTACTAATAAACCCACCATTCCTGAGGCTGATATAATAATAGCCGCAAATTCGTTTGAAAACTTCATTGATTCTCTCATTATCTCTTGTTTCGGCTAATTCCAATAGCTACACCTGCACTTAAACCGGCAAATGCTGAACCTGCAATAATACTAGCTGCTACTGCTATCGGAATAATTCCCCCATCCACATTCACCAACTCTTCTTCTGTAAGAGCTACAAAGTTCTGTTCCATTTTGTCAAAATTTGTCATCTTTTTTTCTCCTTAATTTTTATATATTTTTATATGTTTAGACTCTAAACTACTTTTTATTGATCTTATATCCTAGATAAAATAGCCCAAATAAAACAGGGTAAATTTCTGGATAAAATAGGGTATTGATTGGATTTCTCAAAATCAAATACGTTGCGATGTAGACTATGAGCGATACGATAAAATACCCTTCAGCAAAACCTAATAAGAATTGTTTCATGGTAGACTCCTATTTACTAAAAAACAATCTACCATCTTTTTATCCACCTCGTGATGCCGACTGATAACCATTATACGCACCCCAAGCTAATAGTCCGACAGCCAAAATACCACCACCAACCAAAAGTAACACTCCTCCCCCATCAACTTCTTGCAGTTCAATATCACTTAACGTAGTATAATTTTGTTCAATAGTTTGTAAACTTAACATATTTATCCTCCATTTTAATAATAAAAATTAGTTTTCTTTTAATACACCAATAATAATCATCAATACACTCATAACAAATGCAGATAACAGTCCTTTAGTAGTACTATTGAAAAAAGGTCTATCAAAAACATAATAATTATATGCAGACAATCCTAAACCAACGGCAGTCACCACAATTGTAATAACGAGTAGTATAATCCAAAATGTTTTCTTGCTCATATTTATCAAATACTATGGATGAGTAATATAGTAGAATGTTTTACCAGCAGCTTCACCAGCTTGGTAAATCCCCCAGCCAATCGCAATACCCAAAGAGACTACCTCCCAAGCAATCCCCCCATCCACATCCATCAACTCTTCTTCTGTAAGAGCTACAAAGTTCTGTTCCATTTTGTCAAAATTTGTCATCTTTTTTCTCCTCTTGTTCTATTTTTTCTAAATCTTATCTTCTAAAAAATGGGGTTCCAATAAATACACCGCGTAACAATAGACCTGTAATTAAACCACGTTGATAACTTTCCTTGCTACCACCCACCAGCAAGGCTAAGTCGCTTTCCTTTAATACTTCAATAGCATACTTATCATTCATTTCATTCATATCTTATCCTCCTAAAAACCAAAACCTCTACGAAATCCAATGTACCAATCTACAAGGGTCTTCGTCCAATTTTCTCCACCTTGAATATCGGTCAATTCTTCCGATGTTAGCTCAACAAATCCATAGTAATGTTCTTTCATTATTTTCCTTCCTTTCTTTTTTCTTCTCACTTATTTATTCGAAAAAATTTTCTAAAATGTACAACTAAATTAAATTTATTTAAAAAATAACTCAGTGAACCATGGGTAGAACATTGATATAAACATAAACCAGACTCCTTTCCTTTTCCTCTTATTTATCTATTCGAAAAACAATTCAAAAATGTACAGCTAATTAAATTTATTTGAAAAATAATTTAGTAAACCATGGATAGAAAATTGGTAGATACATGAACTAGGCTCCTTTCTGTTTCCTCTTACTTATCTATTCGAAAAAGAAGTCAAAAAAATAAGAATATCAGAAAATTTTCCGACATTCTTATTGATAACTTCATTCAAATCTAACAGATATTAGACATTAAGGTGTTTTTTAGTGTTCTTCTGGCTGTTCGTGATACGGGGAAGTGCAAGCCTTCTAACAGGGTCACTTCTGTCGCAGTCATCTCTTCAATGGCCTGTAAACTGACCAACGTATTGCGATTGGCATAGACAAAGTAATCTTTTTCAGCCTTAGCAGCGATATCTTTGAGACTGCCATAAATGGTCTTGATAGAATGATTGGCATAATAGACCTTGATACGATGGGATTCCACTGAAGTTTCAAAGGCTAAAATCTCATGGTAGGGCAGAGTAAAGCCCCGTCTTCCCTCAAAACTATAGGTAAAGAGACGCATATTTTCCCTCTTATCCACTGCTAATACATAGTCCAAACAGCGCTCCAGCTGATGACGGTAGTCCTCCTCAGACTGATCCTTGGAAATAAAATCCAAGGCAGACAAGTGGTAGCGAAAAGCTAGAGGCAAGGCCTCCGAGTGCGTAGACACAAAGACAATGCTTGTAAAGGGATCTCGCTCCTGAATCTGTTGAGCAACCTGAAAGCCCCGTTCACGCTCTCCATCAATCTCTAAATCCAATAAATAGAGCTGGTAATGGTCAAAATACTGAGAATACTTTTCAACATCTCCATAGTTTTTGGCAATATCAATTTCCAATCTCAAATTGCGAGAGCGACCAATATCTAGTAAAGTCTGCTCTATCCGTCCTTGCTGGACTTTATCGTCTTCCAAAACTAAAATTCTCATTCCTCTCCCCCTCGTTTCTCATCCTTAAATGGCAATTCTAAGTCTTGTCTAAAGGTCGTCTCTCCTAGCTGGGTATCTAAGTTTAAATCATAATGAAAAACCATATCCTCCAAGGTTGCTAAGCCCAGTCCACTGTGGTTTCCCTTGGTAGAGTAACCCTTTTGACTGAGAATGCTGGGATTCAGTTCTTCTTTCTTACGAGTGTTTTCAATGATAAAACGGACACTCCTATCGCCTGCCAATAAAGCAACTCGAATCTGCGGATTTTCCGCCTCACTGGCTGCCTCTAAGGCATTTGTCGTGAGGATAGAGAGGATACGGATAGCCTCCAACATCGGCAAAGCCAGCTCTTCTACGACCCCCACCGTCTCCAAACTAAAATGAATTCCTTGCTTATCTGCCACAATCATGGCTTTTGCCAAGGTATTGCGAATGGCTATATCATGGATATTATGAAGATTAAAGGCCGTGTAATCCGCCTTCCTCAGCTTTTCATTGGTCTTTAGAAAGACATCTTGATAAATGGTAGACACCTCAGCCATGTCTTGATTGGCTATGGCAGGCTCCATACTGGCGACAATTCCTGCAAAATCATGACGGAAACCTCGCACTTCATCATAGAGATGACCTAGCTTGTCCACCATCCCTTGCAAGGAACGATTTTCATCTTCCTGTCTCTGAATGGTCTGCTCATCACGATAAACCTGCTCCAAATGCTTGATGTAAAAGAGCCAAGAGAAAAAGAGAATGAAAATTAGGAGAGAGATGGTCGTGTCAAAACGAACGTAGAAAGAACTATTTATATTGGTCATAAACGAAGAGAATATCCTAAACACAGTCAGAGGTAGGATAATGAAAAAACTCTTACGATAGTGGATTTTGAAAGCATCTGAAAAGAATAAATCCAAATCCAAAGACCAACGCTTCATTATTTTACAACATAGAAATATTGATAATAAATCAAATACAGATCTATATAACGTGGAAAACGAATCTACAAAACAACAAGGCTCACCGGATAATACACGAATCCAAATTGTCAAAAATAAATAACGAATACTCTGAAAGAAGAGAAAAAGATACAGAGAAAGAAAAAAAGCTTCCCCTTTTCTTTTATGCAATTCTAATAAAAAAACACAGTAAAAGAAGAGAATGATTCCTATATGGAATAATTCTCCAAATGTTTGACGAGCAGATAAACTAATTAAAAATACAAGGACCCAATAACGTTTTTTATAAAATTCTGGGGAAATTTGAGCACCCAAATAAATAGTAGGTACCATGGTTGAAACGACTACCAACAGTATATATAGCACAGAAACTAAGAATTCTAAAATAATCATAAATAAATCTAATCTCTAACGAATACTGTGAATTTAAGCAAAGTGTCTACCCGTACTAAATAACTTATCGCACCATTTTACGGCATCTTCAAAAATCCCTCCACCATTCACTTCCTTCAATACCTCTGGGGTTAACTCTTCAAATTGTTCCAATTCTACAAATGTATTTTTCATTTCCATGACAGACTCCTTTTCATTATTTTATAGCTAACTCTATCCCCTGCTCCATCTACAAAAGGCTTTAGCTTCCTTTTAAAATACAAGAAATCTAAAGCCTCCTGAAAATGGTATATTGGTTAGAGCGTTAACGATTAGTTGTGAAGATATTATTTTTATTTAACCACGACCACTTTATAATATTCGTTTGAGTGTGGAGATTCAATCTTAATTTTTTCACCGTATAAACCATCGATTTCTTTATCCAGATAATCTGAAACTCCTGATGGTAAGCGTTTCATCTTAAGAATTTCACCAGATTGACCCGCATAGGCTAAGATGTGATAGTGGGTTGTAGCCATACCATCATCAATTAATACAAAGTAACCTGTTTTGAGCTTACCTTGCTCATTTTCTAAATAGTATAGTTTATTGTTATTGATTGTAAAGCTGGTAGCCCCAAGACGAAGTCGTGCACCTGGATTTTCTAAATAGACATCATTGCCAGCTTTTTTAATCTCTGAATAGGTTGTCATTGCTGGAATATTAACCACACGATGTCCATTTTCATCAAAGTAGTAGCGATTTGGTAAGTTTTGGAAGTTCTGTACAACCGCCTTAGAATCAATTTCTTGTCCTTCTTCTTTATTATCCACTAAAGCTAAGGTAGTATTTGCAACCTCATCCCCATATTTATTAGAAAACTTCTTGAACTCTGGTCTGATATACCAAGCATTTTTTTCAATAATAACATCGTCACCTTTAGCATTTAGCAAATATTCTTGCCCATCTCCAAGTTTGACAATATCATGAATATTGTATCCAGCATCTTTTCTATTTGCTAGATAGCCATCCTTACCAATGACATAACTTTCCCCATCACTGGCTGGAACAGCTCTATCCGCAACCATAGCACCTGATTTTTCAAAGTAAGACCATTTACCATTTGCAGTCGCCCATCCTGTTGCCATAGCACCACTGCCTTTGAGGTAATACCATGTAGACCCTTCTTGGTACCAACCTGTACGCATGGCGCCACTATCTGCTAGTGAGTACCATGTGCTACCTTCCTTGTACCAGCCAGTACGCATAGCGCCACTATCTGCTAGGGAATACCATGTATTTCCGTCTTTGAGCCAGCCTGTCTGCATGTTACCAGAAGCGTCAAAGTGGTACCAAGAACCAGCATTTTGCACCCATTTATCCTTAGCGAGGCTGCCATCTTGAGAAAGATTCCAGTCAGACCCATTTTTAACCCAAGTATCTGCAGCCTGTGCTTGGTTGATAGATAAAAGTAGACCAGCACCTACAAGCAAACCAAGTGTGAGTAGTTTAGATTTTTTCATAGCCATTTCCTCCTTTATTGAATAGCTATAAGAGGACTTCCCTCTTTATTTAGCTATATTCTAATACTTTTCATAGTCAAAGTCAATAATATTGTGAAAAATTAGACAATATTACCAATATCTACGGATTGTATTTTGAGTAATGCCATATTGATCCATATAAGAAACATATCGGCCTGGATATGGAGCATGAACAACCTTTCCACCACCAACATAAATACCTACATGATCATTTGTCTCTTCACTATTATACAAAATCAAATCTCCAGCTTGTTGAGAACCATTACTTACATAACTTCCTCCTGTTGCTTGATCATAGGTTACTCTAGGAATACTAATATCAAACTTAGCATGAATAGCCATCGTAAATCCTGAGCAATCTACGCCACTATCCAAATCTGCCCCACCCCAAACATAGGGGATTTTACCTACAAATGTCTCGGCATATTCACCAAGTGCCTGTCCACGATTTTCTACCCATACACCACTGTCTCTAAAGAAGTATGGTGTACCATTCACACGTTGATAACCAGTGACCATAGCACCACTAGCAGATAAGTAGTAATAATTACCATCAGGTTGAATCCAAGTATTTTCTTTCATCCATCCTTGGTCATCAAAATAGTACCACTTCCCATCTAATTGTTCCCAATTTTTAGCATAACCACCTGAACCGTATTTAAACCACCATTTACCATTGGTTTGCATCCATGTTCCTTTCGGATCACGATATTGATTGAAAACTTTCTTCTCTTGATTGCCCTCTGCTTAAGTTTCTTTATCTTCAAAACCAATCAATTTTACTTGATCAGCTTCTTCAGATTTTATCTTGCCTTGATTAACTAATTGAGCAATCGCTTCTTTCTCACTTGCTGATGGGGAATCAGCATAGGCTACCGTAGTATTTGCTAGGAGAACGCCTCCTGCAAGAACCAACAAACTAGAATAAAGATACTTTTTCATCATAGAAATCCTTTCTTTTTTCTCCTTTTTGGAGATTGATTTTTTCTGACTCTATTATATCCCTTATTTGTCCTCAGATTTCTACTGTCCCTAGAAAGACTAAATCTGTTCCTAAACGGTCATTTGAACCAAAGAAAAATTCCAAAGCAAATGCCTTGGAACTTCGATTTCTACTCAACAATCACTTTTGTCATATCAAGAGCCATTGGTTGATAATATACATCAGGGTGCTTATTATCCCTAATAATCTCACCATATTCAACAAAACCAAACGATTTATAAAAATTAATCACTTTATCTTCATTAACACTATCCAAATAAACCATTTTACCACCTAAAATACTCTGAGCTAATTGAATTTTTTCAACCACTAATTCCATAACTTGCTGACCAATAATTTTATTAAAGTGTAAATTTCTACCAAATTGAGCAATCAAAAGTCCTGGTATATAATTTAAGTTTCTCGCGTTTTTCCCACTTAAAACAAAAGATTTTTTGTTATCATTATCTAATTCTTGAACATTAACAATTTTTAATGTTAGTGTAAAAAAACCTAAAATCTCAAATCTATCTCCTGATATCTCTTGATCAATAATAATAAAATTTCTTGATTTATGTGTCAGCTCTGTTGTAATTGCGTCATTTTTAAGATACTCTAACATATCCTCATTTTTACCAAACGACACTTGCTCCGAAACAATCTTAGAAAAGTTCTCACGGACTTTTTGACGTATTCTCCGTTCATTAGTATATTCAGGATTTCTAGTAATAACGGTTTGTCGTATAAATTTGATGACATCCCCTAGTGGTAAGGCATATAATTTCATACTTTATCTTACCAGCTTCTCTAGACCTAGTAAGGAAGGTTGTTCTTGTTTATCTGTATTCTTTTTGATAATATCAAGCAACAAATCAGTTGATTTAGAGGCTTGAATTTTTTCAAAATCTTCTTTTGTGAGTGTGATATCACGAGTAATACTGAATGTAGCCACGAGTATACTTCCTTTCTCTTCTAATAAGTCCATTATAACGTGTTTTTCCCATTTTTACAAGGATATCCGATATTCCTCATTACTAAACACCATCTACTTCCGTTGCCTTGGAACTTCGATTTCTATTTTGCTTGAATGATTTTAACTACATCTCCTACACTTTGCAATTGGTCAATTTCCTCATCACTGATTTCGATGCTAAATTCATCTTCCAGTGTCAAGATAAACTCCATCAAGTCAACTGAGTCAGCATCCAAATCATATTTTAGACTCAAAGCTTCTGTCACAACAAAGTCTTCTCCCTGTCGCTCTTGGATAATGGTCACAATACGGTCAAAAATTTCTTTTTCTGTCATCTCTTTTATTCTCCTGAAAATTCACGCGCAGTCTGGGCAACTACGTCTGTTTCTAGCATGGTACGAATCTGGCGGATTGTACTATAAACAGCCTTGGCATCGCTTGAGCCATGAGTCTTGACAACAGGTGCCTTGACACCAAACAAGACTGCTCCACCAACATCTGAATAGTTGAGCTGTTTTTTCAAACCTCTGAGGCTGTCCTTGAGAAGAAGGGCGCCTAGTTTCGCTCGAAGACCACCACCTGTAATAGCGGTCTTGAGCAAGCCCATAATTCCCATGGCTGTCCCTTCAATGGATTTGAGCACTGCGTTTCCCGTGAAACCATCTGCCACGACCACATCCGCAACACCATTCATCAAATCACGCGCTTCCACGTTTCCGATAAAGTTCAAACTTTCATCAGCTGCTAGTAATTCGTAGGTTTCCTTACGAAGCGGGTCGCCCTTACTACTTTCTGTTCCATTGTTAAGCAAACCAACACGTGGTTGCGCAATACCGCGGACATTTTTAGCATAGAAGGAACCTAGAACCGCGTATTGATGGAGGTGCTGGGCTGTATTCTCCGCATTGGCACCGAGGTCCAGCATATCAAAACCCTTCCCATCTACAGTCGGCAAGGTCGACATAAGCCCAGGACGATCGATATTCTTGATACGACCCACGATGAAAAATCCTGCTGCCAACAAAGCACCTGTATTCCCAGCTGAGAGGACAGCGTCTGCTTCACCCTCTTTGACAGCCTTGGCCGCCAAGACCATACTGGCATTTTTCTTCTTCCGAATAGCTCTCGTAGGTTCATCGTCTGAATCAATCTTTTCATCCGTATGGATAATGCTGACGCGCTCTGTCGCTGTCAGATATTGCTTGATTTTAGCTTCATCTCCGTAGAGTTGAACCTCAATATCTGAAAAGTCAGCTAGGGCTTGATTGACACCCTCAACGATGGCCTGAGGTGCGTAATCGCCTCCCATGGCATCTACTGCGATTTTTTTCATTTCTTTTCCTCTTTTAGTAATTGTCCCCAGTCTGCTAGAGAATCAATAAATTTCTTTGATTTTAGGTGAATCCCAACGTACTCTTCGTAGAGTTGATCCATAAATTGGCGTAGCTCTTGCTTAATTTCAGGTTTTAGCGAAATAGTTTCCAAGGTTTCAAAATCAATGGCTTGAAATTGATTGAGCAGATAGGGGATATTGGGATTGAGATGGCAACGTCTCTCATCTTCATGATAATGATCTGGACAGAGGCAGGCTCCATATTTAAAAGAAAAGTCAAAAGCCTGACCGACCCGATGGCAGAAGACACACTCATTAAAATTGAGGCTAATTCCAAATCTGGTCAAGATTTGGATTTCAAAAATATTGGTCAAAACCTGATAATCCAAACCCTCTTCCATCAACTCCAAAGTCTTTTGCAAAAAAGCAAACAAGGGAGCATCCTGCTGATTGTCCTGCAAACTAGCATCTGCAAGAGCTGCTACGTAGGTCGCATAAGCCATGACAAAGAGATCACTATTAATCTTGGGAAAGGTCATGACCTCATGATAGTCCTCGATGTAGCTGAGCCCGTCATCATTGATTCGCAAGAGAAATCGTGCCAGCACCAAGGGTTGAATAACAGGCGCCAGTTTGGATTGACCAGCGTGTTTGACGAAAAACATGCGCTTGCCAGCCTGCTCTGTAAAAATCTTGACTAACTTGTCATCCTCACGAAAGTTACGATTGTAGAGCACCAAGCCTTGACTCGTGATAGACTGAATCATGCTTCTCTCATGTACTCCTCAAGTCGTTTCATGGCTTCTTTGATCGTCTCCATGCTGGCTGCATAAGATAGGCGAACATAGCCTTCCCCATAACGCCCAAAGGCTGCACCAGGGATAAAGGCAACTGCCTTCTTCTGAGCAAAATCCTTCAGGAAAGCAAAGGAGTCTTGATTGTAGCCCGCTGGAATCTTAGCAAAGATATAGAAGGCCCCGTCTGGTTTGATAATCTCAAAACCAAGAGTAGTCATTTGCTCGATGATATAATCTCGACGCTGGATGTATTCCTTTTTCATAGGCTCCGCATCGTTTTTACCAGCCGTCAAGGCTTCTATCGCAGCGTGTTGAGCCATGGTATTTGCGGCAGTAACCAAATACTGGTGACTCTTGATTAATTGGGCTGTGAAGGCCGCAGGAGCGAAAATCAGCCCCAAACGCCAACCTGTCATAGCATGCGATTTCGACAAACCATTGATAATAATAGCCTGATCTCTCAACATAGTTCCTAGAGACACATGGGCTTCCCCTGTGTAGGTCAATTCTGAGTAAACCTCATCACAGACAACGAAAATCTCATACTTGCGTAAAACAGCTGCCAAGGCTTCCAATTGCTCCCGACTATAGGTAATTCCTGTCGGATTAGCTGGATAGTTGAGAATAACCGCCTTGAGCTTGTCCCCCTGCTCCAAAATGGCCTTTTCCAACATCTCAGGAGTCAAGACAAACCCATTTTCAATCGTATCAATCTCGACAACCTCTGCCCCAACTAGATTGACAATCGGTTCATAACCCGGATAAGCAGGAGCTGGCAAGAGTACCTTGTCTCCCTCTTCCAAAATAGCTGTCAAAGTAGCAGATAAAGCCTCTGTCGCCCCAATTGTAACCAAGATTTCATTTTCAGGAGCATAGTCCAGTTGGTACTTTTCCTTAACAAAATCACTGGCCGCCTGACGTAAGGTCAGCAGACCACTCATCCCTGTATAGTAGGATTGGTTCTGGTCAATCGCTCGCTTGGCCGCCTCCTTGACATGATCTGGCGTTGTAAAATCAGGTTCTCCCAAGGTCAAACGCAAGACCCCAGGAATCTCCGAAATAGCCTGGTCAAACTGACGAATCAACGAAACTTGAATCTTATCTAACTGTTTATTAAAGCGCTTAGTTAAATCCATAGATACCTCCTACTGTCAAAACGTATCTCTATTATACTACAAAAGCACCCCGACCGCAAAAATACATGATAGAATAACGCTAGCATAACAAATTGAAGTATGTTAATTTAAATTGATTACAACACTATGTTTTTAGAATACTCAATGAAAATCTCATGAGACTAGGAATCGAGGTGAAAGCATAACTAAAGTTAGGTAAGCCGAAGATGACAACGTATCATGAGATTTTCGACGAGTATTGAGGTTTTGATAATCTTCGTTACAACTATTCTAGCACCATTACTGATTACTATTACCGGTAATGTCATTTCTGAGTGGATAGTCAGAAAGTGGTTAGATAAGCGCGACAAAAAAGTATAACCTGAGTTTAGTTTTAATGTAACTGGACAAAAAGAAATACCAGAGGTGGAGCTCTGGTATTTTTGTTTTTGCCAAGACTTCGTTACAGTTCTTGTAGGATTATTATTACATAATTAGCACTACTTGTCAAATAATTGTTAGCTCCACTTTCTATTTTACTTTTCCTCTTTACAGGTCTATAATGGTAACAGATTCTATTTGGAGGTTTTTATGTCATTTCTATCAAAAAATGGAGCAGGTATCTTGGCCTGCCTTCTGATTTCACTACTTGCTTGGTATCTGGGCGGATTCTTCCCTGTTATTGGCGCGCCCGTTTTTGCGATTTTCATAGGCATGCTCCTACATCCCTTTCTCTCGTCTTATAAACAACTGGATGCGGGATTGACCTTTAGTTCCAAGAAATTGCTCCAGTATGCCGTTATCTTGCTTGGTTTTGGTCTCAATATCTCGCAAGTCTTCGCAGTTGGGCAATCTTCGCTCCCTGTTATACTGTCCACCATTTCAATAGCCTTGATTGTTGCCTACTTCTTCCAGCGCTTCTTTGCACTGGGTACAAAACTGGCTACCTTGGTTGGAGTAGGTTCTTCTATCTGTGGGGGTTCTGCCATTGCGGCGACAGCGCCCGTTATCCATGCCAAGGAAAAGGAAGTAGCCCAAGCCATCTCCGTTATCTTTTTCTTCAATGTCTTGGCTGCGCTCATATTTCCAACGCTAGGTACCTGGCTTCATCTATCCAATGAAGGCTTCGCCCTCTTTGCAGGGACTGCGGTCAATGATACTTCCTCTGTAACCGCCACAGCTAGCGCTTGGGACAGTCTCTACCAGACCAATACCCTCGAATCCGCAACCATTGTCAAACTTACGCGGACACTGGCTATCATCCCCATCACTCTCTTTCTCTCCTACTGGCAAAGTCGCGAGCAAAAAAATAAGCAAGGCCTTCAACTGAAAAAAGTCTTCCCACTTTTTATCCTTTACTTTATCCTTGCATCTCTCCTAACCACCCTACTGACCTCTCTTGGGGTATCCAGTAGTTTCTTTACCCCTCTCAAACAACTCTCCAAATTCCTCATTATCATGGCCATGAGTGCTATCGGTCTCAAAACAAATCTGGTCGCTATGGTCAAATCCAGCGGAAAATCCATTATTCTCGGAGCCATTTGCTGGATTGCCATCATCCTCACTAGTCTTGGAATGCAGACCCTTATCGGCATTTTCTAATACTCTTCGAAAATTTCTTCAAACCACGTCAACGTCGCCTTGCCGTAGGTATGGTTACTGACTTCGTCAGTTCTATCCACAACCTCAAAACTGTGTTTTGAGCAGCCTGCGACTAGTTTGCTCTTTGATTTTCATTGAGTATAACACAAAAGGTAGCCCACCAGCTACCTTTTCTTATGCTTCCTTAATCAAGCGTGTATGTTCTCTCTTAATACAACGATTCATCACGATGTCATCGCATCCACCAGCACGCAAGATTTCTTCCGCTTCTAGACTTTCAAGTCCTAGCTGTGCCCAAAAAATCTTGGCATCAGCCTTGAGAAAATCACGCGCCACATCTGACAAAAACTCACTGCGACGGTAAACATTGACAATATCTACAGGAAAAGGAATCTCTGCTAGACTAGCATAAGCCTTCTCACCCAAGATTTCGCCACCTGCCGCCTTGGGATTGACTGGAATAATTTTATAACCCCGAGCCTGCATTTCCTTGGTCACTCGATTGCTAGTTGTTTCTTCACGGTCTGATAACCCCACTACAGCAAGGGTTTTACTCGTTGCTAGATACTGACGAATTACGCCATCACTTGGATTGATAAATTCTTGACTCATAGAAATCCTCCTTTTTCATCAGTATAGCACAATTTGAAAAGGCTTGCAGAATTCTACTACAAAAAAGGAGGACTAGCCCCCTTTTTATTTAGCCTCGTACCAGGTTGCCCCTTCATTTTCATCTGCGATGAGGGGAACACTGAGTTGAATGGCTTCTTCCATGGTTTGTTTGACCAATTTTTTCATCTCTGCTAATTCAGATTTCGGAACTTCAAGGACGATTTCATCGTGCACTTGTAACAGCATCTTAGTCTGATAACCACCTGCAACCAAGGCTTTATCCAGCTGAATCATAGCAATCTTGAGAATATCTGCCGCCGACCCCTGGATAGGAGAGTTGATAGCTGTCCGCTCCGCAAAACCACGAATATTGAAGTTGCGCGAATTGATATCTGGCAACTCACGACGACGCTTGAAGAGGGTCTCTACATAGCCCTTATCACGCGCCTCACGCACCACTTCATCCATGTAGTTTTTAATACCTGGGAAGCGTTCAAAGTAGGTATCAATGTAGGCTTTAGCTTCCTTACGGCTGATGCCCAGATTATTAGACAAACCAAAATCTGAAATCCCATAAACTACTCCAAAGTTAACTGCCTTAGCATTACGACGGTCGTTTGCAGTCACATCCTCAGGACGTTCAATACCAAAGACACGCATGGCTGTTGAGGTATGGATATCCGCCCCCTCTTGGAAAGCCTTAATCAAGTGCTCATCCTTAGAAATATGCGCCAAAACGCGCAATTCAATCTGTGAATAGTCGGAGCTGAGTAGCACACTATCCTCCCACTCAGGCACAAAAGCCTTACGAATGAGACGGCCTTGCTCCAAACGCACAGGGATATTTTGCAAGTTAGGATCCACACTAGACAGACGCCCAGTCTGGGTCAAATCCTGCACATAGCGAGTATGAATCTTGCCATCAGCCAAAATCCAGTCCTGCAAACCAATTACATAAGTCGATTGAATCTTGGCAATCTGACGGTAATCCAGGATTTTCTTAACAATCGGTGCAATAGGAGCCAGACGCTCTAACACATCCACCGCTGTCGAATAACCAGTCTTGGTTTTCTTGGTGTATTCTAGAGGAAGACCAAGCTTTTCAAAAAGAAGCACGCCCAACTGCTTAGGCGAGTTGATATTAAACTCCTCACCAGCTAACTCGTAAATCTCTTGAGTCAGTTTTTCAATAACAAGCTCATTTTCAGCCTGCATCTCAAGTAAGGTCTCTTTCTTGACCCTAATCCCAGCGATTTCCATCTTAGCAAGGACAAAAGCCAGAGGTTGCTCCATGTCATAGAGAAGCTCTAATTGCCCATTTTCACTGAGTTTTTCAAGCAAAATAGGCTCTGTTTCAACCAAAACAGCAAGCTTACGAGCCAAGTATTCTAAGAATTTCTCACGTACAGGAATGGCTCTCTTGACACCCTTACCGTAGAAAGTTTCATCATCAACCAAATAAGTCTGACCATAAAGACTCGCGATGGTCGCAATTTCATTGTCCTCCACAGTCGAAAGGAGGTATTTAGCCAAACGGCTGTCAAAAGCAGGCGCCTGCAAATTCACACCAAAACGATTCAAGAGAACTTTAGCCTTCTTAAAGTCATACACTCTCAGAGGTGTTTTTTCTAGAAAATCCTTGAAAGTAGGCTCTTGCAAAAGTTCAAGCTTGTCTGTAGCATAAAGCTTATCCCCACAAGACCAAGCAAATCCAACCAAATCATCCGTATGGTAATTCTCACCAAAAAGCTCAAAATGGAAGATAGACTCGGCACTAAGCATATCTTGACTAACTTGGTCAACGATAGTAAAGTCCAAACTCTCAGCCACATCAGCTGACGATGCATTTAAAGCCTGCTTGAGCTGTTTGAAGCCCATCTCATCGTAGAATTTCCCAAGATTTTCCACATCTGGACCACTATAGACCACATCCTCCAAACCAATCTCAATCGGTGCCTTGGTATCAATGGTCGCCAGTGTTTTCGACAAAAAGGCCTGTTCCTTATCATGGATGAGATTTTCCTTCATCTTAGAAGCCTTCATCCCATTGATATTCTCATAAATCCCCTCGAGTGAGCCATGCTCCATCAAGAGTTTGATACCCGTCTTTTCACCGATTTTGGTCACCCCAGGGATATTATCCGACTTATCTCCCATGAGCGCCTTGAGATCGATAAACTGAGTCGGTGTGAGCCCCATCTTTTCCATGAGATAATCTGGCGTAAAGGCCTCAAACTCAGCCACACCTTTCTTGGAAATCTCAACCACCGTATGCTCATCCGTCAGCTGAATCAAGTCCTTGTCCCCACTGACAATGGTAATATCAAAACCATCCTGCTCTGCTAGCTTATCTAGCGTCCCGATAATGTCATCCGCCTCATACTGAGCCAACTCATAGTGACGAATCCCCATATGATCCAGCAACTCACGAATGAAAGGAAATTGCTCACGAAACTCATCAGGAGTCTTAGCACGACCACCCTTATAGTCCGCATACATCTCTGTACGGAAGGTCGTCTTTCCCGCATCAAAAGCCACCAAAATATGACTCGGCTCAACCCGCTCCAACAAATGGCTCAACATCAACTGAAAGCCATAAATCGCATTGGTATGCAAACCAGCCGCATTCTTAAAACGGTCCAACTGCTGATAGAGCGCAAAAAACGCCCGAAAAGCAACAGAAGACCCATCAATCAATAATAATTTTTTCTTATCCATACACCCATTATAAAGGAAAGCACCAAAAAATACCATTGG